>CATPCK010000136.1 GCA_955652655.1 uncultured Ktedonobacteraceae bacterium
GAAATGCTGTTCGCGGCAGTAGTGCTGAAATTCGGCCTGGTCCATGCGCGTTTTCATGGGTCACATTCTCCCTCGTGGAATTTCCTGTACAAAGTGTACCACAAGAAAGGCCAAAAAACGAGTTTTGACCCATATCCTGTCCGTTTTGACCCATATCCACGATCAGTAGTCCACCAATTTTTGTGAAAATGTGCCATATATTCGAGGAATGGACCACAGGACATTTTATGGTTCAAATAAAGCGCTACACGCACCGATATGGTTCTTCCGCAGGCCCGCTGATGCCACATGTGGTATACTGAAGAACCAAACAAATCCTCCGACAAGACGTTTTCCAGATCCAATGTGAGCCCATGACCATCATTCCAGACCTTTCCGACCTTGTTCTTGAGCAAGTGAGTATGACCAATGAGGTGACCATCACGGTGCGTGCAGCTTCTCCAACAGCCCCATGCCCGTGTTGTGGAACCATCTCCAAACGGATACAAAGCCGTTACACGCGCACCTTACGCGATCTGCCAGCCAGTGGACGTCCTGTTCATCTGGTTCTTCAAGTGCGCCGCTTCTTCTGTCAAGAGAGCACCTGCGTTCGCAAAATCTTTGCTGAACGCTTTCCTTCTCTCACGGTGCCGCGTGTCAAATTCACCTTGCGCTTGCAAGAGGCGCTCCGAGAGATGGGCTTTGAACTCGGTGGGGAGGCGGGTGCACGCTTGGGCAAGAAACTGAGCTATCCAGGCAGCCCCGATAGCATTTTGCGCCTGGTCAAACGAGCCGAACTGCCTACGGCCTCATCCCCACGTGTGGTGGGGCTGGATGATTGGTCATGGAAACGCCGATTGCGCTATGGAACGCTGATCTGCGATCTGGAAAGCCGCAAACCTCTCGAGGTGTTACCCGATCGGTCGGTCGAAACCGTCTCAGCATGGTTCGTAGCGCATCCTAGCGTGGAAATCGTGAGTCGAGACCGCTCTTCCGAATACGCGGCTGCCATCAAGAAAGGAGCCCCACAAGCCATTGAGGTGGCAGACCGGTGGCATTTGGGGAAGAATTTAACAGAGAGTCTCGAGACTCTCTTAGCTCGCTGTCGGGCTGAAATCCGACGTGCCTTGCACGTACAAACCATGCCAGAGCAAGAGCGAGAAGGGACTGAACCCGTGCTGGAGGAAGAAAAGCGCCCTGCTCGCTCTCCTCGCGAGGAACAGGCTCGTCTTGCTCGACGTGCTCAAAAACTGGATCGCTACGAGCAAGTGCTTGAACTTCGTGACCAGGGGCTTCTGGCGGCTGACATTGGCTCTCGGATTGGGATATCAGGACGAACGGTGCAGCGATGGTTGGGCCATGACTCCTTTCCAGAAGCTAGGCGGCGGCGCAGACGACCCAGCCTCATCGATCCGTATGAGCGTTACGTCCTGCAATGGTGGCAAGCGGGAAACCGCAATGGCTTACAGCTCTATCGAGAACTGACAGCCCAAGGATACAAAGGTTCCTCCAAGGCCATGTATCGGTATCTGGAGAGGCTACGGACACCTCAAAGACCCTCAGTGGGATTGACCTCATCGAAAACGCAAAGGCGGAAGAGTGTCCTGGCTTCGCCGGCCCCACTGGAAAACTTCTCTGCTCAGCGAGCCACCTGGCTGTTTGTCTCTCAACCAGAGAAGCTGGACGAGACACAGCAAGCGGAGCTGGCATTGATCAGACAAGCCAGTCCCAGTGCAGAGGCCGCTTACCGCCTAGCACAAGCGTTCATGCAGATGATGCGAGAGCGGAGCGGACACCAACTGGATGTCTGGCTCAGCCAGGCAGAAGCGAGCCGTTTGCCAGAGTTCAAGTCGTTTGCCAAAGGCATTCACCAAGACAAAGCCGCTGTGCTTGCAGGCTTGACACTGCCCTGGAGCCAGGGGCCTCTCGAAGGGCATGTGAACCGGCTCAAGCTCCTGAAACGAAGCATGTATGGTCGTGCCAAGCTTCCTCTGCTGCGTGCGCGTGTGCTTCATGTGGACGGATCAGCGGAGCCCTCTCACGCAGACCTCCGCGCTGCAGGTTGAGGTGCCCCACACCGCACGGAGAAGAGGTTCAAGGCAGGGGAGCAGAAGAAGTATGTTTGCGACGTCGAACCCACCTACGACGAAGCGAAGGAAGGAGGACGATGAGGATGTCATTTAATATCTATGAGGCCGTCTTTGATGAGCAAGGCACGTATCTGGAGGAGAAAGCCGTGCGCTATGAAGAGGCTTTGATGGACCAGTTTGCCGCCTCGCCGGAAGGACAAGCGATCAAAGAGAGGGGAACTGAACTGGGCTGGGCACGGGCGCTGATCCATTATGCCATCACCTACCCTGGCGTGACCCCACCAACGATGACCACAGGCGATCTGGAGGAAGTCATCTATGACCTCTTCCCGCGCAAAGTCATCACTGAGAGGGGGGATGGGGCAGAGATCATCGCCGAATTACGGGCATTTTGGCGATTTCTTCAGCGTGTCTACCAGTTGCCGCAAGCCAGGCAGATGCTGGTACGCCTGACACCACAGGCCGCCCGACGCCTGGAGCGGGAGTTGCAGGAGCCGACCAACTTTGGCATGGCCAAGTCCTTTGTCCTGATGGGAAAGGAGGCAGGCTTTGATATGGAATCGCCGGAAGGCATGCGCGCATGGGTCGAAGCCTACAATGCCACTGTGGCGCCGACGATGGCTGCTGCCGAACCTCCAACCAAAAAGAAGGCGCGTGGCGCCACCAAAGGCACCATGAACGCACAGCGTCGCAAGAAAAAGCGCATCCCACCCCGATGAGAGAAGAGGTCCATGGGTTGGCTTCTGCAAAATGACCTTGGGCCATCTGTACCCTCAAGGTCGTTCCTTTGAAGCGAGGAGCCAGCTTCCTCAATCACTGCCACAGCAGCGAGCCTGCGGAAGAACC
>CATPCK010000137.1 GCA_955652655.1 uncultured Ktedonobacteraceae bacterium
AAAGCGATCCACTGAAATCCGCGCCGTTATTACTTAATGTAACCTGGAATGGCACCCAATTTCCATCCCTATAACGCGCGTTGAAACCTGCGTTCACCTGCATGATTGGTCCGTCTGCCACTGCTTTTGCTATATGTGCCGATACTCCTGGAGAAGAAAGCAGACAAGCAATGGTCAGCGTGAGGAGCAGGCAGCACCTGAACAGCATCCCCTTGGCGGATCCGTGCAGTAATCGTCGATTCCAATTCAGCATGGCTGGTGCCTCTCTATAATCATCTGACTCTATAGCAGGGGTCTCTCTCCTTGACACATTTCGTTGCCACGACAGGAGGATCGAACATGCTCCCTCCCCTTGATAACTCTGCTTTCATTATTTTACTATTACTTCAAAGGTTCAGCAATCTCTGCTTTCTTCTGTGGAGCATTCAGCCACGGCATCATAGCGCGTACCTCGCGGCCTATCTGTTCGATTTGATGCTGAGCATTGACGCGCCGCATAGCCTGGAAACTGGGACGACCGGCCTGGTTTTCGAGAATCCAGCGCGAGGCGAACGTTCCATTTTGAATATCAAGCAGGACCTTGCGCATTTCGTCACGTGTTTTCTGGTCGATGATGCGCGGCCCCGAGACATAATCCCCAAATTCGGCGGTATCGCTAATGGCCTGGTGCATGTGATTCATACCGCCCTGGTACATCAAGTCAACTGTCAGCTTCAACTCGTGCATACATTCGATATACGCTACCTCTGGCTGGTAACCGGCTTCCACCAGTATCTCGAAGGCCGCGCGTATCAACGCGGTAACACCTCCGCACAGCACTGTCTGTTCGCCGAAGAGGTCCGTCTCCGTCTCTTCGCCAACTGTCGTGTGCAGCACACCCGCGCGTGTACAGCCGATAGCGCGTGCGTATGCAAGCGTAAGTGCTTCGGCATTGCCCGTCGCATCCTGGTAGATTGCCCACAGGGCTGGTAGGCAGAGACCTTCAGTGAACAGCTGACGCAGCATCTGACCAGGACCCTTAGGAGCCACCATCGCCACATCGACGGTTTCAGGAGGGACAATCTGCCCATAGTGCAGGCTGAAACCATGGGCCGTCAAAAGCAGTTTGCCAGCCCCGAGCACTGGGAGCATATCTCGCTCAAAGACTTCGCGGTGTTTCTCATCAGGAATGAGCAACATGATCACGTCCGCTTGCTCCGTAGCAGCCCTGGTTGTCACCACCTCGAAGCCATCGGTCTCCGCTTTGGCACGGCTCTTGCTAACAGCGGGCAGCCCTACGATTACATTGCAACCGTTATCGCGCATGTTCAGGGCATGTGCGCGCCCCTGGTTCCCGTAACCGATCACCGCAACCCGTTTCCCCTGTATAAGCTCTAGATTAGCATCGGTATCATAATAGACATTTGCCATGACAGTTCGCTTTACTCCTCCTGGCTCCCCAATGTATAAAAAGCCTGTGCGGTTTCCGCGTCGATGTGATATGACTCAGCATCAGCGGGATATTTTCCTGCACGAATATCCTCGAAGAAATGCTGGAGCGCCTCGGTGGCCATATCACCCAGCAGAGCATAACGACGTACGAACTTTGGCGGCTTACCTTCGTTGATGCCCAATACGTCGTGGAATACAAGAACCTGGCCGTCACAGTGTGGACCCGCCCCGATACCAATAGTTGGGACATGCACGGCTCTCGTCACAAGCTCTGCCAGGACATCGGGAATGCCCTCCAGCACGAGGGCAAACACTCCTGCCTCGGCCAGCGCCTGTGCATCGGTCAGCAGTTCCTGTGCTGCCTCAACCCTCTTCCCCTGGACGCGATATCCGCCCATTGCGTGGACCGACTGCGGTGTCAGCCCCAGGTGTCCCATTACCGGGATCTCAGCGGCGATAATCGCTTCGACCATTTTCAGCCGCTTCCGACCACCCTCTAATTTAACTGCTCCAGCTCCTGCCTCGCGCAGAAATCGCCCCGCGTTGCGCACTGTCTCCTCCACAGAGAGGTGATAACTCAGCCATGGCATATCTCCCACTACCAGCGCGCTCGGCTTCGCTCGCGTTACCGCGGCCGTGTGGTGGATCATATCATCAACCGTCACCGAGAGTGTATCCTCGTAACCTAACACGTTATTCGCTACTGAGTCGCCTACCAGGATGATATCCGCTCCAGCCCGGTCAGCTATGCGTGCTGTTGGAGCATCGTACGCCGTCACCATTGTCAGCTTTGTCCCGCCCTTGCGAGCCTGGATAGCGGGTACGGTCATTTTGTCCCGCATGATAGTCCTTTCTTCCCACCTCTTCGGGGTGGCAATCATCAAAAACGCCTATCTATCCCTTTCCTCCTCCACCCATTTCAACTCTGAGGCAAGAACCCCCGTTTCCCAACTTCCATCTGCACGTAATAAAAAATTATCGATCAGGCGCGTCGGGCCTACTTTCGCCGCAATGACAAGCAATGCCGGAGCCTGAAGTGCCTCCAATAAAACAAAACTTTGCGGGTCTCTGACCTCCGCGTAGTCCAGTTGAGCCCGCGACTCCTGTGTGACCGTTTCAACCATCGCCCGCACTACCGCTGCAGTGCCATCACCTGCTTTAGCGTCAAATGCACGTCGACCTGCCTGCAATGCCTGGTAGAGTACTGTTGCCACTTTGCGATCCTCCGCACTAAGATAGGCGTTGCGGCTGCTGATCGCCAATCCATCGGCCTCTCGGATCGTCGGTAGAATACCCAAGGCCACTGGCAGGTTGAAATCGCTTATCATGCGTGAGATAACCACGACCTGCTGTGCGTCCTTCTGCCCAAAGTAGGCCCGGTGAGGTTGTACGATCTGAAATAATTTCAGCACGACCGTTGCTACACCCCTGAAATGCCCCGGTCGATGAGCGCTCTCGCCTTCGCTTGCAAGTGGCCCCGTCGGCTCAGCATACGTAACAAAGCCAGGCGGATAGATTTCATCTGCGCTGGGAGTGAATACCACGTCCACACCAGCAGCTTCAAGCATATGCAAGTCTCGCGGTAGATCGCGGGGATAGCGTTCCAGGTCTTCGTGGGGACCAAATTGTGTGGGATTAACAAAGATACTTGCGATAAGCACATCGTTCTCTGCGCGGCCTAGTCGGACGAGCGAGAGATGACCCTCGTGAAGATAACCCATTGTAGGGACCAGGCCGACCTTGCTCGAACCTGCCACGTTCGAGCGTGTGTCCAACATCTCCTGGACTGTCGCGACTACTCGCATCGTTATGCTGCTCCTGTTCCTGCTCTGCCAGGATACCCGACCTGCTGAATACCTGGGTACAAGACGGAGTAAATCACCAGGTTTGTGAATGTCACCAAGTATATCATTAGCCCTGCAACTATGCAATGAAACAAGATTCCTCACATCTGCGCGGCATGGAAGCCCCCGCCATTCATGCCGTAGCCCATTACTTCCTTGACGCCTTCTGGTCCACCAATAATTGCCCGTTCGGCCATATTAAGGAATAACCCGGTCTCTACCACGCCGACGATCCTTTTAAGCTGCGTTTGTAACTCCCCTGGTTCCCGAATCCCCCCCTGGAAAGAGCAATCGAGAATCATATTTCCATTGTCAGTAACAAACACCTGGTCCTCTTTATGCCGCACTTGAACGCTCGCCCCAAGGGCCTCCAGGCGCTTACGTACGAGCGGTAACGCGAACGGCACTATCTCGATGGGTAAGGGAAAGTGCGTTCCCAATAACGGAACCTGTTTAGTCACATCCCCGACCACTACAAAACGCCGTGCCGCGGAAGCAACTATTTTTTCACGTAAGAGCGCGCCACCTCCACCCTTAATCAAGCATAATCGAGGATCGATCTCGTCTGCCCCATCGATTACAAGATCAAGCTCAGGATGCGCGTCGAGGGTAGTCAGGGGAATGCTCAACTCGCGCGCGAGTTGCTCAGTTGCGTTTGAAGTAGGAACTGCTCCAACGATACGTAGGCCCTCTTGTATGCGCAGGCCAAGCGTGCGCACTACATAACTCGCTGTTGAACCCGACCCCAGACCAAGCACCATATCATCTTCGATAAGTCTTGCGGCAGCCTCTCCTGCCAGTCGCTTCCAATTATCTTGCAGAGTAGTGTCTTGCATAAAAGTTCCTCGTCTCCCTGGTACCCACAAAAGATGCCATTACATACTAATGCTGACATCAGCATCGTGCCATCATAAAATCGGTTCTGCCCAAGCCTTAATCTCACCCAACTCGCTTCGAGTATAGCATTTTTCAGTCAAGAACACCAAAAAGAATCTCCCTCAATACATCCATCGAAAATACTTGTCATCCTGATAGCATCGTGATACACTTTGCAAAGAAAATACGACTGCCCCATCACTATGAGCATGTTTGCACATATTTTTTGTCGAATGCGCTGGTAAAAGTCCGCAATCCATCCAGTTGGTTGACCAGCGAACAGTTAACCTGTTGAGGTAGTAGCAGCAATGTCTGAACTATGGCGCATACTCCTGGTTGAAGATGATGACTATCTCAACCAGAGCATTGTCAATTCGCTCCGCAAAGATGGATATGTTGTCCAGGGAGTCAAGAGCGGAGCGGAGGCAATACGCTTAGTCTGGTCAGAAGAATACGACGTAGTAATTGGTGACCTCAGAACGCCAGGGGCAGACGGTTTTGAAATGCTTCAATGGCTTAGATCGTTTCGCCCAAAAACACGTATGATCATGGTTGCTGCCTCTGGTTCTGCCGGGGACCGCACACAGGCTTTGGAGGCCGGTGTCGTTAGCTACCTGTCAAAGCCTTTAGATCTCCACCAGCTCAAAGAAGAATTGCGCCGATTACTCCAGCAGACAGGGTTTTCTGCCAGCCTCGACTCGTTCGACCTTCTGGATGTCATCCAAATTATTACAATGAGCCGCAAGAGTATCGCCCTCCTGGTGAATACTGGCCTCGAAGAACGCGGGATATTGCGTTTTCAAGGTGGAGAATTGATCTGGGCGGAGTACGGTATCTTACGCGGAGAGGAAGCGTTTTTCGCCCTGGCTGCCCACAAAAACGGCACCGTGATTCATCAACCCTGGAATGAACAGATTACCCCCAATGTCAGACAGCCGCTTTCGCGTCTTATTTTCCAGGCTCTACAGTATCGCTCGAAGTATGCTGCTACGCAGCAGCCTACTGGCGAACATGAATCCATTGCCCACACTACAGCAACCCTTGCAGACACATTAGATGACGATCGCCCATTTATTACCCTGGAGACGGCACAGGATGATAGCTTTGATGAGGTGTTTGAGGTGTTTAAGGAACACGTAGAGGATGAAGAAATGGTAAGCAGAAGCAAAGGAAATAATGGGAATAGTGGAAGCGCCGAGAGTAACGAGGCTGCAGAATGGTGGCAGCAGTCGGCCATGATGCCACCCTTGAGCAAGCGCAATGGCGATGGTCAAACAGGAATCGACCCTTCACCTGCGGAGTCTGTTCCTGATGCGCTGCCAGTTGCCAATGCCACCAATATCACACCCTCGACCGTACGTAAGACAACCGCTAGCCAGCGCGGTGATCTCCCTTCCTGGTTGATAGAGCAACCAACCAGGTCTGACATGCCCAGGTTGCATCCTTCATCGCTCTCCTCCACCGACCCTGAAACAACTGCTCCGCCATCGAAACCATCACCCGCGGAATGGCAGCCAACCGTTCCCCGGGCCAGAATTACCGAGCAATTGCCTCGTAAGCAGGCCACTGGAGCACAGAAGCCTCTTCCCAATACTACTGGGAAAAGAACATCGAGTTCCCCTGAATGGACGCTTCCAGAGCAGGAGACTCCGTCAAATGGGCACCTGCAAAGCCTC
>CATPCK010000138.1 GCA_955652655.1 uncultured Ktedonobacteraceae bacterium
AACATCGTTGAAATATGGCTTAATCAGGCCAATGTATTTGGCAGATACATTACTTGTTGGCTCCCAGAAAATAGCATAGACGTTCATTGTACCGGTCATGACCGGGCCACCGTTGTAAGGGACTTTGTTGCTGCCAGTGGCGCTGGCTGCTTTAGCAACTTTCGCACCCTGCCGAGTGTGACCCTTGTGCGGAAAGATATGGATCGGATGGGGTTTTGTGGTTCCGTTAGATGCAACCGCAAAGAAGGTTGCCGGTATCAGCGCTATTGTTATGAGGGCCGCCAGTCCTAACAATAGCAAGAATCCTTTCTTCATAAGAAGTGCTCCTTTGGAATAATGTTTGTGATGGAGAGCATGGCACACCAGTGGGTCTCACGCTCTGTTTTTACATCTTTTTTCATATAATGAAGGATAGTTCGACCAAGATAAGTGTAACCGCGGCCTGTCTTTTGGTAAATAGTGCTTGTAGTAAACAGTACTTATTGGTAAATCAAGCACAAAACACTTTTCTTGCATAAGGCAATATCTATCCACTTGCCATAGTTGTAATGTAGGGGGCAGAGAGAAACGCGAAACCAGCCTATGATGAAATCTGGCCTCTACGAAACGTTGTGGAAACGCGTTTTGTGGCATACTGATACTGGGGCTCAAATCTATGGTTTTTTACGCTCCCAGTCGTCAGAAAAATTGAGGTACGTTCAATGTCACGACCTCTACCCTTACTACGAGAATCCAATGAAAAAAGTGCTTCGATCTCCGAAGGTGTATGGAATCCACGACACCGGCGGCTCACACTGGGACTCATCCTTATTATATTAGGGCCGGCATTCGAGGGGCTTGCGGTGGCGACAATTCTGCCCAGGATCGTTGCGAACCTTGGGGGACTGAGTTTATATGGCTGGTCTTTCAGTGCCTATATGCTTGCTACGATTATAGGTCTCATTCTGGCTGGCGATGAAGCTGACCGCAAAGGGCCTGCACTCCCTTTCATTATCGGGGTGTCACTGTTCGTCCTTGGCCTGATCCTGGCTGGCACCGCACCATCTATGATCACATTCGTCCTTAGCCGGGGTGTTCAAGGTTTTGGGGCAGGGATCATCGCCTCGGTTGTCTATGTCTGCGTTGGACGTGGGTATCCAGAACAGGTGAAACCTCGCATGATAGCCATCCTTTCGAGTGCCTGGGTCGTGCCTGGACTCATCGGTCCCGCACTCGCAGGCATCGTCGCTGATTTTATAGGTTGGCGCTGGGTCTTCCTTGGCCTTGTCCCGCTGCTACCTCTTGCAACTGTTCTGGTGCTGCCGCCCCTGAAAAAACTTACTCCTTCTACGACATCTGGCTCATGGGACCTGTATCGTCTCTTAGCCGCGGTCGGCCTGGTGATTGGATCAGGAATGACCTTGACTGGTTTACAGGTGCAGTCCATTCCAATAGCCATTGTGCTGACTCTCTCAGGTCTGGCAGTAGGCATACTTTCACTTCATCGTATTCTCCCGGCTGGTACGCTGCAAGCAAAAGCGGGCATGCCTGCTGCTATCGCGACCATGGGTTTCCTCAGCATGGCCTTCTTTGGGGGAGATGCTTTTCTTCCACTGACCCTCATTTCAATCCGAGGTCAGAATACGCTTGTCGCTGGTGTAGCGCTCACCGCCGCCACCATGACCTGGACAGTCGGGTCATGGTTGCAGGCAAAACTGACTGCCCGGCAAGGACGCCGCCTGCTCGTAACGGCAGGTCTGCTCCTGGTTGCCCTTGGTCTCGCAGGCATCGCATGTGTACTCATTCCTGGCGTTCCAGTGGTGGTAGCAATAGTGGCATGGGGAGTCGGTGGACTTGGTATGGGCCTGGCTTACTCCACGACCAGTCTTGTTGTCCTGGAAACGGCCCCAACTGGTCAGGAAGGTTCGGCAACTGCATCGATGGAGCTTGCTTCTGTGCTCGGATCAGCGCTTGGTACTGGTCTTGGAGGAGTGATCATCGGATTTTTTTCGGTTGCCGGTAGCACACCAGTTTCAGGAATTGCCGCGGTAGATATCCTCGTCATAGCCGTAACTGGCATCGCCATCCTGATCGCCGTTCGATTACCAGGTCGGCCGCAACACATGTAGTTTGACTCAATTATTGGTTCCCCAGCGAGTTCGCTGATTTCGGAGGAGAAGAGGCGTGCTTCTGAAGCAGCAAGGCTGTGGTATATTCTCTACATCTGGACGCCCCCTTGACAAATTAAAGCATATAGATGTAAAATGCATATAGATGCTTATTCACGAAAAACTGCATGCAAAGGCGCAGTGACATAAGTGGCTCCGGTGCCAAAGGGGGGCATGCGAAATCGGTTCCTCTTTTGAAGAGTATCCATGACAAAACCAATTTGAGCGAGTGAGCGGCTATGGCAATCAAACCTATGCACTCAGGTCTCAGATGGAGGGTGGGAGCGTCATCTCTCCTCACCGTTCCAATGGAGAATACTATGGATCACCAGGAAACCTATGATATGTTGTACCAGGCTGGGTTCACGGCGTCAGAAATTGATCGCTTAGAGAAACTCCGGCAAGAATACGCTGAAAACAAGCATAACCACATGTCTGATACCTATCGTCGCCTGGAATTTATTCGTTGGCTTGTGACGACCGGGAAGCTGTCTGAGCAGGTAGCATAATGGCTAGCACTGGGATCACAATGCAAATATAAGCTACCCGTGGGCTTGAGGACGTGATGTAACTCTATCAAGCGGGAGATCATCATAACGAGATAGGCCATTATCTGATTATTAGCACCGATGAAATCACGAAGGGCTGCTATCATCTTTACTACATGATCGGGAGTGTTATTGACTATATAGTGTGTTCTCCGTGATTGGCTTTGGTGACATGCTCATTCCCCTCCCGTTCTACTTTGTTTGATCTTCTGAGGTATCGTCTGGTACACTCTCTATCAACTCACTTGCATCAACTTCTAGGGCCGTAGCTATTCTGTCAAGTGTGTCAGTACTCACTCTTCTGTATGGATCACGGTAGATGGTTCTGAGGGTGTTATAAGCAATGCCTGATCTTTTCACTAGCTTCCTCATGCTCATCTTCTTTGTTTCTGCTACCTCTTTGATCTTAAGCCTGATCATCACCTTATGTCCTTGTTCATAGTGCTCAGATTGTAGCAGGGTCAATCAATTGACATAAGCATCAAGTTCATGATATCCTCAAGTCCATGCTGCTATCAAGATGTTGATACTACCTACACTGAGAGGTGCTTATGAGGTTTGCCGTCGAATATACCACGAAGAGCGGAATGGTAGGGCTTATCATCTTCTCTGCCAGGGATATGAACTCAGCTCAAATCTACATGGAAGAACTAATCACCTATCACGGACATGATCACGTCTACAACCTCAACGAGCTAACGGAAGGTACTGTAGCTGAGTTGTTCAGGCTATACCCACGTATTGCTAACGTCACAGTTAGAGGCAATATCCCTGTAAAAGGACATGACTAGAGACGAGAGAAACAAAAAATTAGAAAAAAGTTCTTCCAACATCCTGAAATTTTGAGAGGCAAGTACCTTTTGCTCTTTGATCAAAGCGACGACAGGTATTAAATCGAACCGTAGGTGACACTCACACCGTACTTGCTCTACCTCTTTTCTGACTGCTACACGAGGTACAGCAAGAGGCTTGACAGGGGTGCTAAAATCAAAGTCGGTAGAGTAAGAAACTACACGAGGTACAGCAAGAGACTCTACCGAAAATGTAAGTGGGGTGGTGTAGCTAGATTGGCTTGTGGACTCAATGTAAGGCGGCGTAGCTCAGTCGGTAGAGCAAGGGACTCATAAGCCCTGTGTCACAGGTTCGATTCCTGTCGCCGCTACCTTCTTCAAGACGGAAAGAACTTCGCCGCGCTATGCCGCAAATCGTGAAAGCGCATATGAGGCAAGCCAGCTTGTTATAAGAACGCTGTTAAATGCTCTGCGCAAGGTCGTTAAGGCGATGTAGGTGCCCTGGGCGGTAGTAAACACTAAATCCTTCTCAATCCATGCATCAGCGCTTTCGCGCCGTTGCTCTTCCTGCCGTGTCCTGTGTCGCAGTAGAACCTCAACAACAAAAAGAGGCAATCTGATCTGTCGCCGACTCTTTACCGTTTTTGGCTCCGACTCGACATGACCATACCCCTTCATATAATTCACCGTGCGCTTGACTTGCAGACTACCGTTGGCAAGATCAATGTCTTGCCAGCGCAAAGCCAGCAGCTCACCGCACCGCATACTGGTTACCATGGCCAGCGTGAACAACGCTTCCATACGATGATTTTTTACCTGTCTGAGCAATATATACGCCTGCTCAATGGTGAGTACTGTTTTTTCCTTGCGCGGTATACGAGGTGGCGTTACGGCATCACATACGTTGCGAGGAAGTATATTCCACTTCACCGCATTGCTCAAGGCTTTATGCAGCAATCCATGAATGTTGTTGATCGTCTTCGGTGAAAGCCCATCGCTCAGCTTTTTTGAATTGAAAGCTTGCACCTGTTGAGGTGTGAGAGCTTGAAGCTTGATACGCCCTAAACCGGGAAGAATGTAGTTCACCAATAACTCCCGGTAGTTCTTGTGTGTACTCAGCTTCACAGTGGGCTTATGAATTTCTTCAAGCCACTGCTCCATGTATTCCTGCACGGTGAGATTTGGGCCAGTAGCCAGCGTGCCGCGCCGTAAGTCGTGTAGCGCCTCATCAATCTTTGCAATCACTTCTGATTGCTTCTTGCCGTAAAAAACTTTGCGAGTACCATCAGGCAGTGAAAGACTGCTTACCCAACGCCCATCAGACTTGCGCCGATACACAGAACCTTCACCGTTCGCACGCTTCCCCATACTTTCACCTCCTCATCGGGAGGCTGCGGGTTACAACCAGGGCAGAGACAATCCGCATGTATTCACGCCCGTCTCATTGACGTCCTCACAGCCGATCTTGCCCGTCTCTTGGATATTCCGCTCCCTCTTGTTTCTTAAATGTTGGGAGGGTTTTTCTGCTTGCATGCAGGAGCACGCCTGTCTTAAAACTCCTTGTCGCCAACGTCGAAGTGGGTTATAATGAAGCCCAACGACAAACAATCGCGATTGACAAGGATAAGAGGCAATGTGCCATTCTATAAGATTTGGTATAGCATCTGGAAGAGGGGAATACCATTCATTTTTTGGGTCGAACCGTGAGTAGCGGTTCGGATACTTGACATGTTTTATAATAATGTACAACGAGAACGTGCTAAACTCAGTCCAGACTAGTTTTCCAAGCTTTTCTGTTATGTGCAGTTACACAACATTCTGTATGGTATCGCACCAGATGCACAAAGGGTGTTCAGGAATCGGGTAACATGCAAAAAAAGCTTAAACTCTTTGCATATCACCTTTTGTATCAGCGAGGTTGCGGGTGAGCCGTTTAAATTTTGCATTTACATCCTGGCTGAAGAACAGCGTTCGTCTCACCTTTAACAAGTCCCACGGTGACTTACCCGGTCGCCATGCAGCGCGCATCTAATAGAGGGAAAAGTGATGTTCACCATCTCCTTCAAAGAACTGTAAGAGATTCAGCGAAGCCCGGCCGTGTTCTTATACGTGCTAATCAAGAAGGAACGCCGTTAGCTTTCATATTATCTGTTGAAGGCAAACTCTATGAAGCGATGACAGGGATGCACCGCTGTCTCTGCAAAGGGTGAGAAGGATAACAAAGAATCGAGGATGATGAGGATGGAGCAAAAAGATCTCATTGATAAGCAGGCAAACCAGGACCAGCTCGTCAATCCCGGCGGAACTGCAACAGGTGACTCCACCCGTGATGAGAATGTAAACGCCGGGGGTGCGACGACAAGAAGAACGAAAAGGAACCCACGTGTATTGGGAGGGGTCAGAGCAAGACTCCAGGCGGTGGAGAGCGTCCTCAAAGGTACCACCAGGACGCTTGAGGAAACAACCAGGGATCTTCCCGCTGATTCCGATGGGCCAGGCGAAGAAACTGCCAGGTCCGACGACAGTGTGCTCACTCTCGTCAGGTGGACACGGCGGCTGGTCATTCCGCTCTCTCTCCTGGCGTGGGCTGGCGTGGTCATTCTCGTCCTGTGGCTGGCAGGACATATATCGAGAACAATCCTCCTGTTCGTCATTGCGGCGTTGCTAGCCTACGCTCTTGCGCCCCTGGTGACGCTTTTAGAGCGTGTGCTGCCGCGTTTTGTGGCCATCCTGATTGTCTACCTTATCGTGCTGGGTGCTGTCGTTGGCCTGCTCTACCTCGTGGTGCGCTCGGCCGTCGACCAGGTCACCTCGCTCTCTGCCTACGTGGGGGGGCTGTTGACGCCAGGATCCAGCAATCATGTGAGTCCATTGGAGCAGACGCTGAATTCCTTAGGCATCTCGCAAAGCCAGATCTCCTCGGCGCGCAATCAGATCATCTCGCAAACGGAGGGACTTGCGGGCAACGTCGTGCCACTACTGTCAGGGTTGGTGAACACCGTGCTGGATGTGGTTGTGGTAGCTGTGCTCAGTATCTATCTCCTCGTCGACGGATCCCGCATGACCGCGTGGCTGAGGCGCAACCTGCCACTAAGCCAACGCGGTAGGACGCGCTTTTTGCTGGAAACCTTGCAGCGGATTGTCGGGGGATATATTCGGGGCCAGTTGCTGCTTTGTGCCATTATTGGTGTGCTCGTTGGCGCTGGCATGGCGGTCTTACATGTTCCCTATGCCCTGTTGCTCGGGGTGCTTGCCTTTATCCTCGAGTTCATTCCCATTCTGGGAACGCTCGTCTCTGGCGCCATCTGCGTTCTGCTGGCCCTGACGCAGGGATGGTTATGGGCGATCCTCGTGCTGGCCTACTTCGTGATAGTTCACGTTTTAGAGGGTGATGTGCTGGGGCCACGCGTTGTTGGGAAGGCAATCGGGCTGCACCCCGTTGTCTCGCTGCTTGCCTTGATAGCCGGCGGTGAGCTTTATGGCATTACGGGCGCCCTGCTTGCCTCGCCGGTCGCTGGCGTCCTGCAGGCCGTTGTCATTGCCCTCTGGTCCGAGTGGCGCGAAATGCATCCGAAAGCTTTCCAGGCGATGAAAGACGACGTCGCCGACAAAATGGAGAAAAACGTTGCGGACAAGCCTGTGGATCTAGAGCCTGCGGCGAAGCTCCTGTCGGATACTGAGTGAAGCGAACAAACCGCTGCTTCGCTGCTGTTTGCGCATCATCTGTCTTCTGGTTGATAAAAATCGAGAAGCTCCCTCTACGAGGGCTTCGATCGTCGAGGCGAATGGCACATTTTTTCAGCCGCCCAGCCCGATTGTCGTGCGGGCAAGCCGCTGCACAACCGGTACGACCTCCACAATGCTGCGCCTGGGACCAGGGTGGATGCCATCCCGAATGTTGTGGACTGAAATGCCGTTAAAAATCGCTTCGTTGAGCTAAAATGACAGATAGAGCTCCTTTGAGAAGAGCTTCCAATAAGCAACCTCTCTATATCGCTACACAACAATCGGTATGGCATCAAAATAATGTGGCTCCTCCCCCTAATTATTTACCTATCAGCAGTACCTATTGCCTCCAACGAACGGCTTGCTTGCTATTTTACGCAAATCACCCACTTACGAGTAAGGTAATCGGTAGAGACATGGTCTTGACAGGAATGTTGACAGGAACGCCAACAACCTTCAGCAATACCTAACGGACGTAGACGAACATAAACCGGCTTCTCCTTGCATAGAGAGAACGACCATGAACGTCCAAAAACAAGCCAGGTCGAATCTCGTGAAAGGATCCGTTTCCCACCATCATGTCACCCTTCAAAAAGGGAGCATGATCTCAAAAAAGGTCAGTCGACTCAAAGGGTGACACGATGTTCAGAAACACCTGGGGTCACGAAGTTGGGAAGTCCTACAATAATGAGCCTTCAGTTCGTACTTTTCCCTCATTATTTTAGAACAGATAGACCAAGTAGCCAGCACAGGTGTTGTCCTACCGCGGACACCTCACCTTTTTTGTATGTCTCTCCTAATTTTGAGTGAACCCTCGTTTTATAGAAAAAGGAGGGTCTCTTTTTCATCGGAGGTGTGTAGCAATGCCGTTTCCCAGCCCAGCAGATGACTATGAGGAGCGAACCTTACACCTGGATGACCTCATTGTTCATCCGAATGCGACGTTTTTTATAAGAATCAGTAGCCTCTCAATGGAGCCGACATTTCACATGGGCGATATCTTGATTGTTGATCGTGCCCTGCCTCCACTGGATTATCGCACTGTGCTTGTGGTCTACAAGGAGCATTATTATGTGAGGCGCATTATCACTGAGGATGAGCGCATTATCCTCAGAGCAGATAACCCCTCCTTTGTGGATATCGTGGTACGTCCTGATGAAATTGACTTGTGGGGAGTCGTCACGTATTCCATTCATAAAGACAGCGCACCCACGCGCAAATTGCCGCGCCGTGTGAAGTAAGGAACGCTACGCGATTGTCTACCCCTCCCCTGCATCTGCGAAATCTCCACCCACCCGAGAATTTGCCTCGCTGCCTCGCTCGTGCCAGCATGGAATTGTTGCGTGTATTTCTCTTGTTGAGTTTTTCCTTCTTTTCTCTATAATCATCCTGCATGAACACCAAACAGGCAGTGTTTTTGTATCATTTGTTGGTTTTGCAGCACCTTTGCAGTTTCAAAGAAGGAGTACCACATCATGGCAACACTTCATCAATGAGCCGCCAGATCATATGACCGACGACTGCATGACCAGCCTCATGTGTCGTGTAGACGATCAAGTCTTGTTCGCTGGGTTGTTGCCTCTTTCGCTTGCCCAGTATTTTGCACTCCTTCTGCCAAAATGGTACGCGAATCCTGACCCTCTTTCAAGGTCTCCCTCATCTGTTTGCACGGCGAGCAGCCTTGACCACGCGCCGCACCGCCTCATATGACACTCCATAATGGCTTGCTATCTGCCTGCCGGTACGTTTCCTCCTGAACGACCTGTCGCAAGATCGCAGGCCACTCATTACGAAGAATCTTCCACTGAGGATGATCAGGTCCAGGATGACGTTGCTTTTCTAAAGGCGCTCTTCCCTTTTCAGCAGAAATCTCATCCTCATCAGACGGGAACAGTTTATCGAGAGGCACAAGAGCGAGTGGCGACTGAAGGTTCGGTGCCCTTCGAATACGCTTTCACCACCTTTTGAAAATTAATGTGTTGACAGGAATCTTGACAGGAACGCCAATAGCCACAAGCGAACAATCACGAACAGAGGCGAACGAAAAGCCTCTCTAGAAGCCACAGGGAGGACAACCAAGAACATCTACGAACATGGTTCTTCGTATCCCCCCTTCGATACCCATCACTCCAAACAGCTAGCCATAAAACAGACCACATCCAGGATATGATATAATTTGCGAGAAACCTACAACATTCAAGCAATACTAACCCCCATATCCCAAAACTTCTCCATGTAGCAACGATGTAGCAACGCCAGCAAGTTCAGGGAAAAAAGAGCACGCAAGGACAAGCAACGAGCGCGCAATGCAAGCACACAGAAAGCAACAATAAACAACGAAAAAACAGTGGCGTCGAGTTCGATTCCTGTCGCCGCTACCTAAAGCCCTCAATTCGCTTCTCGTGCGGGTTGGGGGCTTATTCGTCCAAGGAATGATGTGATGATCAGGCTTAAAGTCAGAGAGGTAGCAGAAACAAAGAAGATGAGCATGAGGAAGCTGGTGAAAAGATCAGGCATTGCTTATAACACCCTCAGAACCATCTACCGTGATCCATACAGAAGAGTGAGTACTGACACACTGACAGAATAGCTACGGCCTCGGGGTGATTGCATCTTGGATGCCTAACGAGATCTCCAGGAAAGCTTTATCACGCCCATCTTGGCCAGGCCAACTGGTGATAGGTTTACCGCTTGTAGGTAGAACCTGGAGTTCACCCATTTCATTCTCAAATGTACACAGTTCGCAGCTACTAACCGGCGAAATTGATTCGTCGAATTTCCTGATTGGCGTCTATTGACAGTTCTTGCTGCTTCAGGGTATCATTTTGCTAAGAGATATCACTCTTGTTTTAGCCTGAAGGGGGACACATATGCATATCCAGTTCTGTGATGCCCACCCTGAAGCCCTCCGCTAGCTGCTCTCAGCCGGGCCTCAGGGAACATTTCTTTGCCTGAGGGCCCCTTTGCGTCTTTTTGCCTCGCAGGTGCTCTCCATGATCTTTATTCCTACCATTGACTGAAACGTCCAATCATGCTCATGGCCTTTGCCTCTTGCTGTGTCTTTCGAGCAAGGGTGCATGAAGCGTGATCTCTGTATGAGCCTGCCAGAGAGGAAATATCTCGATTGAATATGTTTCACATCTCACTCTGGCTAGAATGAAGAGGGAAAAAACATGGTAGCAGATCCCAAAGAAAAAATGGTAATGAAGGTTCCGTTCAGATACTATGTTTCGCTCCTGAGAACGTATCTCAAACCCCAGTGGCTCAAGGTGAGTTTGTTAGCCTTTCTGCTGTTTGTCAGTATCGGGCTTGAAATCCTGGGTCCCCAACTGTTAGGACATTTTATTGACTCGATTCAGAGCAGCATGAAAGTTCTTATGCCTCTTGCGCTACTCTTTATGAGTCTGGTCATTGCCAATCAGTTTGTCACAGCGCTTGCCAGCTACCTGAGTGAAGATATCGGTTGGCGAGCCACTAATGCGCTGCGTGCTGATCTCACCCTGCACTGTCTCACTCTGGATATGTCTTTTCATAAGGCGCACACTCCCGGTGAGCTCATTGAGCGTGTCGATGGGGATATCGCTCTGCTCTCCCATTTTTTCTCGCGCTTTGTATTCTCCGTGCTTGGTCGTGTGCTCCTGCTGATAGGCATCGTGGCGCTCACATTCTCGGTTGATTGGCGTGCCGGACTGCTGCTTCTGGCTTTTGCCGGGCTTGTGATCGTGCTCCTGCACCCTCTGCAAGGCGTTGCGGTGCCGCAATTTCGTGCAGCGCGGCAGGCCAGCGCCGAGCTTGCCAGCTTCCTGGAGGAGCGATTTTCCAGCATCGAGGATATCCAGAGCCTTGGCGCTCAATCCTATGTCTTGCTCAGGTTCAGCGAACTGGCACGCCGCATATTGCGTACCACACGGTTGAGTAGCGTCACCGGACAGTTTTTCTCCAGCGCCATTGAAATTAGCCTGGCGCTGGCTATCGCGGCGGTGCTGACGTTGGGAGCCTACTTGCTTCGCAGCGGTCAGATGAGTCTGGGAACGATCTATGTCACGTATTACTACATTACCCTGCTCTCTCAAAGTCTGTATGCTATCACTTACCAGATCAATCAACTGCAAAGTGCGACGGCCAGTATCCAGCGCATTACCGAGCTCTACCATACATCCAATGCTATCGTCGATGGTCCTGGCGTTCCTCTTCCAGCAGGGTCACTTCTGGTGAGGTTCGACGACGTTTCCTTTGGCTATACATCAGAAAAAAAGGTGCTACGAGACCTCTCTTTTGAACTGCATGCCGGGAAAACGCTCGGGCTGCTTGGCAGAACTGGCAGCGGGAAAACGACGCTGACCCGTTTGCTCTCTAGGGCCTACGATGTCCAACAGGGATCTATTCAGATCGGCGGCATCGATGTCCGGCAAGCAACACTCAGCGAACTGCGGAGCCGTATTGGGGTCGTGACACAGCAGGTCCAACTCTTTCACGGGAGTATTCGCGACAATCTCACCTTGTTTGATCCGGGTGTTTCTGACGAGCGCTTGGAGCACGTCATCTCAGATCTCAATCTCGCGCAGTGGTATGCCTCTTTACCCGATCGGCTTGATACGCTTCTCTCTGGAGGTGGGATGACCCTTTCCTCTGGGGAGGCACAATTACTGGCTTTCGCCCGCGTCTTCTTGCAAAATCCAGCTATTGTCATCCTTGACGAGGCCTCTTCACGTCTCGATCCAGTGACAGAGAAGCTGATCGAGGGCGCCATTGCTCGGCTGCTTGCGGGCCGGACAGGCATGGTGATTGCACATCACCTCGAAACTGTTCAGTATGTTGATGAAATTATGATCCTCGAGGATGGCAACATCTGTGAGTATGGCGATCGCAGCAAGCTTGCGGCAGATCCGACTTCACATTTTTCGCGCCTCTTGAAAACAGGTCTGGCGGAGGTCATAGCATGAACACGCGCAAAGCGTTCTGGCAGATTATCACCTTTTCTCCCTGGTTGTATACGCTCAACGTTCTTTTGCAGTTATTCCGCAGTTTGTTTCTACTTTTGCCCGGACTGATCGTATTCGCTATCTTTAACGTGCTCACTGCCAACAAGCCTGTTGGCTGGAACCTCTGGACGTTAAGCGCTCTGCTGGTGGGAGCCGCCTTAGCTCGTGTCACGGTGAAGCTCGCTAGCACTGCAATAGATGCAACCTGCGTCGAATATGGAAATACCTTGATCCGGCGCAATGTCTTTGAGCAGTTGCTCACAAAGCTGGGCGCACAGGCGCTTCCCTGCTCGGCTGGCGAACTGATCAGCCGTTTCGATACGGATACGGCCACGATCACAGAAACCATCAGGTATGCAAACATCGTACTTGGAACTGCCATTCAGGCGCTGGCGGCGGTAATCATCATGATGACGATCAATCCACTCATTACCCTCGTCGTCTTTGTACCGCTTGTGGGATCGAGCGTGCTGATGCATAGGATGAGCGCGAGAATCCAGCAGTACCACCGCGAAAGTCGCAAAGCGGCGGGTGAAGTGAGTTCTTTCATCGGAGAGATTTTTAACACGACGCAAGCGATTCAACTCGCCAATGCGCAACATCGGGTCATCGCTCATTTGCGCCAGTTGAACGATGCGCGCAAGCACACAAAGCTCAGGAGTTTCTTCTTTACTGATGTGGTGCTGAACTCTACCGCGCAGAACACCGCAAACCTGGGAACGGGTGTGATTCTCCTGCTGGCGGTGCAAGCCATGAAAAGTGGCTCTTTTTCCGTTGGCAGTCTCGCTCTCTTTGTCGCGTATCTTGACGAGTTCGCCTCCTTTACTGCTCTGTTTTGCCAGAATCTTGCGCTGTACAAGCAGGCGTGTGTCTCACTGCAACGTCTCCAGTCTGCGCTGCCAGCTGGCGTTCCCCGGAGCACAGTGGCGGCTCACTCCCCTGTGTTCCTGAGAGGTGCGTACCCCGAGATATCTGTACCGCAGAGACAGGCTGGACCTCTTGAGCATCTCGAGGTTCGGGATCTCACGTATCGCTATCCTCAATCGGGCAGAGGTATAGAACAGATTACCCTTCAGCTACATCGCGGCTCGTGCACGGTCATTACGGGACGGATCGGCTCAGGAAAAACGACGTTGTTGCGCACCATACTGGGCTTACTTCCCCGGCAAGCAGGTGATATGTTCTGGAATGGCCAGCGCATCGAGCATCCTGATCAATTCTTTGTTCCGCCGCAGAGTGCCTATACCCCTCAGGCCCCACGTCTTTGTAGCGAGACGCTCAAAGACAACCTGCTCCTGGGGTATCCTGATGAGCAGAATGGTATGGCATCCGCAATCCATGCTGCAGTGATGGAGCAAGATATACAGGCGCTTGAAGATGGCCTGGATACGCTGGTGGGACCGAGGGGAATCAAACTTTCTGGCGGTCAGCTTCAGCGTGCTGCTGCCGCGCGTATGTTTCTGCGCGAACCTGACCTGCTGATCTTTGATGATCTCTCAAGTGCGCTCGATGTCGAGACAGAACAGCAGCTCTGGGAACGTCTTTTCGTGAAGCGGGATCACACCTGTTTGCTGGTGTCGCATCGCCGGTTTGCATTCCAGCATGCTAATCATATCGTTGTTCTCAAAGATGGACAGATTGCAGACGAGGGGACGTTATCAGACTTGTTGGAGTCAAGCGATGAAATGCGCCAGCTCTGGCAGGGAAAACGTGAATGATGTGGCAATGCAAGCAGTATACATGTTTCAACACGACGCAATGCGCTTGCTCGAGGGTAATGTAGGCGCAAGAGGGATTGCGCGGGAGTCTGCCGATCACTCGCGAGGCGCAGGAAAAGCACCTGTGGAACTGGCGTGCCAGTATTCATGAAAGAAAAGACAGGATAGAATAAACGATGCGAAAAC
>CATPCK010000139.1 GCA_955652655.1 uncultured Ktedonobacteraceae bacterium
GATTGAGGACGTCATCTGGCTGCCTGAGGGCAACGCTATTGCTGCTGGCGGTGATGACTCCATCGTCTGGATATGGAACGCGGCGACCGGGCAGCTCCAACGCACGTATGGTGGACATACCAACTGGGTGATTACGCTGGCCAGTTCGCCTGATGGCAGGTACATCGCCTCAGGGAGCTATGATACGACCGTACAGGTCTGGGGGGTCGCCAGCGGGCAGCAGGTGGTTATCTATCGCGGGCATACCGACAAAATATGCTCGGTCGCCTGGTCGCCCGACGGCGGGTACATCGCCTCGGCAAGTTACGATGCGACCGTGCAAATCTGGGAGGCTGCCACGGGACGCCCCGTTTACACCTACCGTGGACACGCAGTCCCGGTCTATACGGTAGCGTGGTCACCTGACGGCAAGCACATCGCCTCAGGAGATGTGAGTGGTACAGTACTGGTCTGGTCAGTGGCCGACGGACAGCAACAACAGAATTCTGTGACGTATAACCAGCAAGGTGGCTATCAACACAATCCAGTAGAAGCTGTGATATGGTCACCCGATAGCAGATACGTGGCTTCGATAAGCCACGATGTCCAGATCTGGAACAGCTTTACTGGAGAGCAGATCTTCATGTACTCAAAACACACCTTCGCGGTGCAATCAGTTGCATGGTCTCCCAGTGGTAGGTACATTGCCTCGGGTGGCATTGAAGGAACCGTGCAGGTGTGGAACGCTTTGATCAAGCAGGGCAAAGGACAATCCTATGGCGAACGGAAGTGACTCTATCAACATGCATGGCGGCATGCCGTACCTCTTTCAAAAGACAAAAGAGCAATGGCTCGCTGAGGGGGAAGCTCACTACCTGGTGAAACGGTATGAGGAAGCCCTTGAAGCTTATGTGCATGTGCTGCTCCTTGACCCGAGCGCCGCTGCTGTGTACAACCGTAAAGGCTTTGCGCTCTTGAAGCTCAGGCGCAACGAGGAAGCCTTTGACGCTTTCTCCAAAGCAAGAGATGCGTGGGAGTTTCATATTCACCTGCATCCCACCGATGCAGAGGCGTACACCGGCAAGGGTCTCGCCCTCCATGGCCTCAATCGTACGCTCGAAGCGCTGATGGACTTTGAGTATGCGCTTGAACTCGATCCCTCGAATGCAGAAGCCTACTATGGCATCGGATTAGTCCTCTCTGCCTCCGATCACGACAAAGAGGCCCTGGATGCCTTTGAACGAGCAATCCTGCGGGCTCCGACCCATGCCACTTACTATATAAATAAGGGCTCTGCCCTCGTGAAACTGAAGCGATATGCAGAAGCCCTTGGTCCCGCTGAGCGTGCCATTCAGCTCGCTCCTAGCTATGCAGAAGCGTACAGCGTGAAAGCCCACGCGCTCCGTAAACTCAAGTGCTATGCGGATGCCTTAGGAGTCTACGAACGGCTGCTTGCGCTCAACCCCAACTTAGAGCAGGCCTGGATGAACAAAGCGGAAGTGCTCAAGCATTTAGGAAGGTCAAAAGAAGCCCAGCAAGCCTATGCAACGGTGCGGCGACTGGCCCAACGGAGATGGATAGGATGGTAAAGGTCACCTGACCATACGCTTAAAGAGCAGGTACCAGGCAGTAGCTAAAATCAGGCCGATCATAACAGGCAATAAAAATTTCATATCTGTGAAGATGCCGACTATACCACCGATAAGTGTAACAATCACGATTATGATGATGCGAATCTCAAAAACTGTAAACCAATATCCAAAGATATTGAATCCTTGATGTGGCTGGTTCATCACAGTTTCTTCCTCTCGGTACGTGACGACTTTTTTGTGTCCATGTATTTACTGTTACATCATTTGTTTCTAGTATACGTCACGGTGCTTCATGGTTCCAAATTTAAGTTAGATGACCTTTTTGGAAGTGGGTTGCTGGCAACCACGGTGCCTCTCGCCATGACAGGTAGAAACACGTTACAATCTGTCATAGGTTAATTATCCAGGAATTCTTTATGGAATTCCCTGAAAGGATCGGTAATGCCAACTTTGAATACAAGTATGCAGGGGAAGATTTGCCTGGTGACCGGTGCCACTTCTGGTATCGGGAAGGCTACGGCGCTGGGGCTGGCACAGATGGGTGCAACCGTGGTGATGGTGGGCCGCGACCGCGAGAAGGGCGAGTCAGTACAGAACGAGATCAAGACGAAAAGCAGGAATGAGGCTGTTGATCTCCTGCTGGCGGACCTGTCATCGCAAGAGTCCGTACGGCAGCTCGCAGAGAACTTTCTGGAGCGGTACACGAAACTGCATGTACTGATCAATAATGCGGGTATGGTTTCTCTAACACGGCGAGAAACGGTGGATGGGCTAGAGGTGACATTTGCAGTGAACCAACTTGCGCCTTTCCTGCTGACGAATTTGTTGCTCGGTGTGCTCAAAGCCAGCGCGCTGTCACGAATAATCAATGTCAGTTCCGACTCGCATGAAGCAGGCTATATCAAGATGGATGATTTACAATTAGAGAAACACTACAGACTCATGCGTGCCTATGGCCAATCGAAACTGGCCCTTGTGCTGTTCACCTACGAACTTGCGCGCAGGCTGCAGGGAACGGGTGTCACCGCCAATTGTCTCCACCCAGGCTTTGTCGCGACGAACATTGGGCAAAATGGCGCAGGGCCTCTAGGCAGCGTCGTGGTGAATTTGATTTTCTCCAGTCTTGGCATTAGCCCGGAAGAGGGGGCGAAGACGTCGATCTTCCTGGCAACATCACCTGAGGTGGAGGGTGTCACAGGTAAGTACTTTGTGAAGAGTATTCCCAAGCGGTCAGCGCCGATTACTTATGATGAGACACTACAGCGGCAATTGTGGGAGGAGAGCGCC
>CATPCK010000140.1 GCA_955652655.1 uncultured Ktedonobacteraceae bacterium
AACAATGAACCCCGCATAGGACGTGTCCTCATTGGTCGAGGGCGTGACGCGCTGGATGTGGCAATGGTAACGACCTATGGGTCGCCTCGCCTGGCGAAAATGACTGTGTGGGCCGACGAGGCTCCTCTTGTTCCCAATTATCCAGTAGAACCAGTGGAGGCGCAAGCACCTCTCATGAAAGGAGAGCACCAGCAGGGATGAAACAAGAACCAGTGGACGTCGAGACTCAGATTGCTGCCCTCAATCTCCTCGACCTCCAAGGAATCGACTGGAGGCGTGTGCAACGCACAGCATACTTAATCCATCAGCACTTTTGCTATGACTACCCTGGCCCCGTCCGCGACCTCAAGCAGCGCTTATTGATTGTTCCACCCGACACTTACGGGGATCAGCAGTGTATAGTCCATCGCCTGGTCGTCTCTGCCCATGTCGCCGAGACTTCTAGCCACGTCGATGAGTTCGCGAATCATGTGATAAACCTGTACATACCCTATATCGAACGAGCTATTGACTTTGAAGCGTGGATTATCGTCGAGCGATTTGCAGATCATGGGCCGCATACTCTTCCTCGCGCCGTGCTCTCTGATCCACGGTACCTTGAACCCTCAGCACTTACTCAACCCGACGATGCCCTTCAAGAGGTAGCGGCCACCCTGGTCGCAGGGGATCAGACGCTGGGGCAGACAGCAGCCCTGGCCCATCGCATCAACGGCTGGGTCCACCGCACGCTCCGCTACTCGTATGGCGCAACAGGTATACATACGACAGCTGCCCAGGCATTCTCGCTGGGACACGGAGTCTGCCAGGACTTTGCCCATGTCATGCTTGCCCTCTGTCGCCTGTGCGGGCTATCGGCACGCTATGTTTCCGGCCACCTGCTGGGTGAGGGGAGCACACACGCCTGGGTCGAAGTACTGGTTCCCGCGCCCGATAGACCTGCCGAAGCTATTGCGCTGGCATTTGACCCAACCCATGGCAGTGAGACCAACCTGCACTACCTTACCGTCGCCGTTGGACGAGATTACTACGATGTCGCCCCCACTTCGGGGACGTTTCAAGCGCCCTATCACGGCCAGCTCACAGCAAACAAGCGGGTCGGGCCGATTTCACTAGAGTACGCCGATATCGACTCCAACTCTGGGATAATGTAGCAAAGAGGTTGAGAAGAGGAAGGAGCGTGGCCCATTTCAGGATAGGGGAAGCCAGGCATTAAAGGTGCTGCTTTTGCGATGAGATCAGTGGCCGTTCTAGTCTTCGGTTCAATGCCTCGTTGCCGCTGGCCGCACTTGCGACGCTGTAGCCTTCGTAAGCAAGGACACGGCGTAACAGGTCGGTAATGTGTGGATCATCATCCACGGCGAGTGTATGCGCTTTCATCGATCTTTCCCGATTCCAAAACAGATGCTGTGCGAGGTGAAGCGCTGCTGAGACAGGTCTGTGTGTAGTCACATGACTATATGAAATTGTATTTTGAAAAGAAGGTTCCCAAGTCAGTAATGACTCGTCAACATCTAGGCGATCAGTAGAGAGAACCGGCCCTCAACCACATTTTGATCGTCAGGGCGTATCATAAGCACATGTATCTTCTAACACATATCTTTCTATGCTGGTATTATACCATGCAATGCTTGAGATATTCTTTCTGTAGAGCTACAGGTAACTGCTCAGAGAGAAGGGATGGGTTCTATGACAAGAGAAAAGTACTCTGAAATAACGATCCACCTTGATAACGTCCACGACCTGTTTACAACACCTGCGGGAGACCCCTTTTCAGCAAAGGCAAATTTTGTTTCTGGCATTGAGTTGATCAAGAGTGAACTCAAATCTAGATCGTGGGGGTTTGAGGAAAGGACAAGGGCCACGATCTTTCTTCCAAGGGAAAGCATCGAACCAAATCTTGCAGAGAAAACCAAAATCGCTTTGCAAAGGTATTGCCAATTCAAAGTACGACAAAACAAGCTTGCAATAGCCACACTCCGACGGGAAGCGCTCATGGCGCTGCTAGTTGGCGTCCTGTTTCTGGTGGGTGGGCTCTATTTATCACCTTTTCTGGAGAGAGTAACGGCTTTGCCCCCGTTTCTCAGCGCGTTTATCAGCAATGGCTTTGATATCGCCTTCTGGGTCATCCTCTGGCGTCCGGTGGATTTTTTCCTGTTCGAGTTGTGGCCCTCTTTGAGAGAGGAGCGAATCTACAAAAACATTATGAAGATGGAGATCATTGTGTCTGAAGAATACTAATTCTGCCTTGCAGATATCTGTCTATCATATATAAGGTTATGGTTTACAAGATTCGATGGCTATAGGAATTCATATCTTCCAAAACTGCTTATGCCATTGCCTCATCGCTTCTAAAGCTCTCAGCGTTTCATCTGTGAGAATCGTTTTGCAGCGTTCTAGCTCCGATGAGGTGGCATAAAGATCGACAATTCCCAGGTCAACATTCAGCAGCGGTTCGACAGTGGCAACAGTACAATAAGGCACATAAGCTGCGCTATAACCACCCTCCTGCAGCATGACTAGCCTTCCATCACAAGCTTCATTCGCTAGCTCGACCATATAAACAGCTATCTGGCGAAATCCTTCCATTGTTACCATCATTTGCGCTAGTGGATCGAGCCAGTTCGCATCCTGTCCTGCCGAAATAATGATCAACTGAGGGCGGAATTGTAACCCGATAGGGACC
>CATPCK010000141.1 GCA_955652655.1 uncultured Ktedonobacteraceae bacterium
CCCGCATCCAATGATGAAGACAACGAATCTCCGGAAACAGTTGTTGTCTCATCATCGAAACGGCATCGCTCAAAGCGCAAAACGAACGAAATGAAGAAGGCGCGCCTGCAAATGATACCTGAAGAGGAGAGCGATCAAGCAGAGCCCATCACATCCGAAGATATTAGAAAAGGCAAAGATGAGGAGCCTGCATGACCATCAATAATGAACATAAAGATATATCTTCAATGCTCAATCAAGCATGGCCACAGGAACATTCACCAGTTACTCCAAAGCAACCGACGCGGGCTTCTCGACCCTCGCGTCCTATGCCTGCTCAGCAGTATCAAAAGCAGCATTCATCTACACAGCTGAAGCAGGTAAGGCCGTCGCGCACTATGCCAGTACAACAGAATCAACAGCCGCCTGTATATACGGCTGTTCCCCCACTTCCGCCTCCTCAAATACGGCGATCAAAAGGTGGTCGCCCAGCCATACCCATAGTTGTCACGCTGGTACTCCTGGCCATGCTGGTTATACTAGGTGTTTTCTTTGAACAGCACCTGGTAGCTACTCCTGGTATCGCTAACGATCAAGGGCCGCCAACACAAAGTAATGGGCACCCTGGTCAATTTGTGCAGCCTCCATTGAGTCCCTCTCAGCTCGATTCGCTCAGACATCTTGTCAGCTACATGCAATATAAGCAACTTGCCAGTATGTATGTTGCGCGCATGAGCCTTGACGTGGAGCTGGGTCAACTGATAATGGTCGAATATGGTGACACCACCTATTCGTCAGACCTGGATACGATGGTCAATCAACTCCATGCCGGTGGCGTTATCATGTACGAATTCCAGATGAATACCTTCAATCAGACCAAGAATGACATCGCTGAAATGCAAAAGCGAGCTACCTTCCCGCTGCTCATCTCGACTGACGAAGAGGGTGGCCCGTATGTCCACCGGCTATCGCACATTTATGGACTCCGCATGTCTGCCACAGACATTTACAACACGGGCAATCCCGACGTGGCAACTCAACAGGGACACAAGACAGCGCATGACCTGGCGGCGCTTGGTATCAACGAAGACCTGGCACCAGATGTAGACGTCAACCTTGTAAACGGCTATGACATGGTGACGCGCACCTTTGGAAACGATCCAGCGTCGGTGATCAAATTCGCGGGAGCGTATATGCGCGCGATGCAAAGTGATGGAGTGATTGCGTGTATCAAACACTATCCTGGGCTGGGAGACGCCGTTGGCGATGCGCATAAAAGCTTACCCGTCGTCAATCGAAGCAGGCAACAGATTTATGATGTCGAGCTGGCACCCTTCAAAGCCTTTATTCAATCGCAGAACAAACTGGATGATCCCGGCATGATTATGCCAACTGACGTGCTCATGCCGGCGATAGACCCCGTCTATCCGGCTGAACTTTCACACATCTTTATGACAGATATCCTGCGTAAGGAGTTCGGCTATGATGGCGTCGTACTCACTGATGCGCTTTACATGCAAGGCATTATACAGAAGTGGAGTATGCCGGAGGCCGCGGTGCTGGCGCTCCAGGCAGGTAATGACATGTTGCTTGGTCCCACGGGTGCAGGACAGACAATCGAGGTGCTCAATGCGATCAAACAGGCGCTGCAAGATGGCCGGCTCACCAAACAGCGCATCGATGAGGCTGCTACGCGCATCATCGCCCTCAAAATGCAGTATCACCTGATGCCGGCAATACCCCCACAGTGATGATGCAGCACGCCAACAGCCCTTGTATGTGCTGTGGATGAAACCATATAACATGGTCTGAAAGCCGGGTTAAAGGATCGTTGGGAGGGGATTACATCTTGTCGCGCTGTAAACGCTCGATGATGCCTTTAAGTCTGCGTGTTTCAGAGATATGCTGATCTTGCAGGCGCTGTATCTCCTGTTCCATCTGTTGCCGTACCTGCTCCATGCGTTGCCTGTTCTCAATCTGCATCTGCTCTATCAGGTTTCTCATATGTAGGATTGTCTCAACGCCCGCGAGGTTGACGCCAAGGTCCTGCATCAAGTTACGAATCTGTATGACACGCTCGATATCACGGTCAGAGTAGAGACGGGGACTATGAGGGCTATTGCCTTTGCGGGCAGGAGAGATCAATCCCAGTCGCTCGTAGTGGCGCAAAGTCTGTTCATGCACTTCTGCTTTTCCCGCCGCCACACTGATGATGTACCATGCACCTTCGCCTTTCTCCGGCACAATGTATCCATCCTTTCTACGAGTAGGTCTCGACACGTCGAGTACGCGCCAATTTCTCAAAGAGCGAGCGCTCTTCATTGGAGAGTTGCGTTGGGAGACGTACCTGGACGCGAGCATAGAGATTGCCACTGCCATCTCCGCGCAGATGTGGCATGCCCTTGCCTGCCAGGCGGAACAGGCGGCGGTTCTGCGTCTCCGGCGGAATTGTGAGCGCCAGTTTCCGTCCATCTGGCGTAGGCACGGGAACCTCGCCACCCAGCATCATGGTGACAAGGTCAACATCCACGTCGACATAGAGATCATCACCCTTGCGCTCAAACATCGGGTCGGGTTTGACGCTGATGATCAGGTAGAGATCGCCGCGCGGCCCACCGCCGATGCCGGGTTGTCCTTCGCCGGCAACGCGAATCCTGGAGCCATTGTCCACGCCAGCATTTATCTTGACCTGGATGCGTTTGTTGCGCGGTATCATGCCCTGACCGCTACAGTTTGTACATGGCTTATTACCGATTTCGCCTGTTCCTTTGCAGATCGGGCAGACCTCCGTCGATTGAATATTGAAGGTGCGCATACCTCCAGAAAACGCTTCCTGGAGCGTCACCTCGACGGGTTGTTCGATGCTATCGCCGGTACGGCGACGCAGGTCTTCTCGTGGGCCTCGCGTGCCCATTCCAGGCGCTCCAGTTGCAGCTCCAGAACGACCGAAAAGAGCCTCGAAGAAGTCGGAGAAAGCAGGACCGCCGGCATCAAAATCGAAGGGAGTCGACGAGGTGCGGCCGCTATATCCATAGGTGCGCCTGCCGGCCCCAGAGGGGGGACCAAACTGTTCCTGCCAATTCGGGCCGAGCGTGTCATATTTCTTCCGTTTGTCAGGATCAGAGAGGACTTCGTATGCTTCGTTGATTTCCTTGAACTTGAGTTCCGCCTTCTTGTCACCGGGGTTGACGTCGGGGTGATATTTGCGCGCCAGCTTACGAAAGGCCTTTTTGATTTCGTCCGCGCTGGCTCCCCGCGAGACATTGAGTATTTTGTAATAATCTTTGTATTCCATAGCCTGGCCCAGCCCTTTGTTTTTTATATGCCATCAAGGCATTCGAATGCTTATAGAATCCTTATTGTTTGTTGCCCATGCTGACTTTGACGCGGGCCGGTCGGAGCGTTTCATCACCGAGTGTGTAGCCTTTGAGCACTTCCTCGACAATGGTTCCCTCGGGTTTGTCACTATCCTCGATAGCCTCTATCGCTTCATGGACGTAGGGATTGAACGGTTCACCAACGGTAGGTACGGTGGACAATCCTTCACCGCGCATTACTTCGCTCATTTGCCACTGCACCATGCGCAGGGCCTGCTGCAGGTCTTGACGGCTCAGTGTGTCCTGGTAGGCCAACGCTCGCTCGACGTTGTCCATGACCCCTAGTAAATTATGGAGAAGCTGCTTCTTCTGCTGTTGCACACGGTCGGCCAGCACACGTTCCTGGCGTTTGCGGTAGTTATCCAGGTCGGCGCGCTCGCGCACATATTTATGCCAATTATCACTTGCTTCCTGGCGTGCCTGTGCAAGCTGTGACTCTAGCTCGGCGATGCGAGCTGCTTCTGGCGAGCTGACCTGTTCTGCCTGTTCTGTCTGTGGTATTTCCCGGGCATCTTCCATTATCGTTTATAGCTCCTTATCGACGTTTTTGTAATGTATAGCAGGTGTGCTGACGGGGCTTGATATGCACTATGTTGCCCTTCAACACGTCTTGAAGTTCGCGTTCTATAGCAGGATTTATTGCTTTTATATTATAGAATTTGAGTCGGTATCTGTCAAGTTTTTGAGAGGATGCTTCCATGCTTCATATTTCTGGTCAGATCGTTCGGAAATTGCGACATAAATTTTTGGAACGGATGAGTTTCTTTGTTGATCCTGGCTGGAAGCTCAGGTGGACTTTTACAAGGTGCGCATTGGTGCTGTGTTGTACAGTAATATTCTTTACACTACCTGTAAAAAGGACACCGTTCTTTCTTAGAACTGTTGTGAACCAATTAGGGGTGAGCTGATTTATGTCTGTGATGACGAGTCCCGTCATGGGTGTTACTGCCTATCTCCAATAGAATGTCTACTTCTTTAGTATTATACTGGGGACGCCAAACAGGGAGAGGTGGGATTACCAATATTGACAATTGGTTAGAAATGGTTAATGATAATCATGGTATTTAGCTATTCGTTTTACTCATTCGTGCAGAAGGGCACTCACTCCATATGAAAGGCAGAGTCGGTATGACAACTTCATCTAATGGACTACCAACCGTCACCCTAGCAAGCTGGGTACCAGGACCAGAACAAGGGCGTTGGACATATAACGACTACGCTGCTCTGCCAGATGACGGGAAGCGATATGAAATTGTGAATGGATTTCTCTATATGACACCCTCGCCTACTGGACCACACCAAGATGCAATCGGTCGCTTTTACGCCTATTTGCTCACCCATGTTGAAAGTGCTGGTCTGGGGAAAATTCGTATAGCTCCTTTCGATGTTGAGCTGGCTCCTGATGTAGTTGTTCAGCCCGACGTACTTGTGGTACTCAAAGCAAACTTTGATAAGATTTCAAAAACTCGCATTATTGGC
>CATPCK010000142.1 GCA_955652655.1 uncultured Ktedonobacteraceae bacterium
ATCGTGCCACCCTGCTCCTCCGAGCCCAGCCATGACGCAAATCCCATTTGGGTTCAAAATGCGTCGGCGTTCCGAGAACGAATGGTTTCCAATAATGTCGAAGATCAAGTCGTAGCGTTGATCGGTCTTGGTGAAATCCTCTTTCGTGTAATCAATCACGTGGTCTGCGCCAATGGAGCGCACCATCTCCAGATTCCGTGTGCTGCACACGCCAGTGACTTCGGTCCCGAACGACTTGGCGATCTGCACCGCAAACGTCCCCACCCCACCAGACGCACCATTCACCAGAACCTTTTGCCCGGATTGGATCTGTCCGACATCACGAAGACCCTGCAGAGCGGTGGTTGATGCCACAGGGACGGCGGCAGCTTGCTCAAACGAGAGATTGGCCGGTTTCAGCGCTACCTCACTTTCAGCAACACATAGATATTCGGCAAACGCGCCTGTGGATGCTCCGAATACCTCGTCCCCTGGCTGAAACTGCGCGACGTTGGCGCCAACGGCCTCTACGCGCCCGGCGAAATCTGCGCCGAGTCGCGGGTCTTTCGGCTTGCGCAGCCCTCCCGCTAAGCGAGCCAGGAAGGGTGAAGCTCTCATGAGATGCCAGTCCAAGGGATTCGCGGACGCCGCATAAATCTTGACCAGGATTTGACCATCTGTAGGAGCAGGTTTCTCCACCTCTTTGAATTGAAGCACATCCGGTGAGCCATATTTTGTGTACACAATCGCTTTCATTTGCATATCCTTTCTTGACTCATCCTAATGGTGGCGATGTTTCTGATGCATCTGCCTGGTCGGGCTTTATGCCAACCACTGAGAGCAAAGGCATTCCTACATCACGCACTTTTTTGAGCAATCCATGCAGCGCCGCCTGATCGGTCACCGGACCGGTGAGCAGAGTCTCACCGTTGTCGAGAGCCGTGATGGTGAAGCCATCAAACCAGTCCGTCCAATGACGACCCAGGTGGCCCTTGAGCCTGATCTGGTAGATCACCGGTTGACCTGGATGTATTTCTGAGTTGTATGTGCCTGACATTGCTATGTACCTCCTCTCCCATCGTTTCTAATGCTTCCCGTGATGATGGTTTAGTGAATCTTCTCGAGACCAAACCCTGTGATGACCATGATAGCGAAACATACTACCGCTAAACTCGCCCACCCTGTTGTCCCGCCGATCACAAAAATGAAGAGCAGACCGAATAGCACAATCAGCCCAAGTGCAATCAGAACCAGTGCGAACCGGAAGACATTAGCATTGTCACGCGGGAGCGGATAGAGTTTGCCGGATGATCCTTCTCTCATAGCTTGCTCATAAGATGGCTCATAGTGCTGGCTAGCAGATGATGTCTGAGTTCCCTCGTATCTCCCAGACTCCGCGTCTGCCTGCCGGTGCATCGCTGCATTGATTTCTTCCTGTGGCATCATGTCGTTTGTTCCTTTCGTTCAGAGTTGTTTGTAGCTCGTATTACCTCGGCAACCGGTCTATTCGGCGGCTTTCAAGGGAGTTCTCCTGTTGCGCCGGCCTGCTGTTTCCAGCGCTCGTTGTTCACCCCCATCACGATGAGCCAGATCTCCAGCGGGAATTCCGCCAGGCCGGCGGCGACAGCAATCAAGGGGAACATCTGCTGTGCAAGCGGCGGTAAGAGATAGAGCATCCAACCCAATCCATCAATCACCAACAGCACTCCCAGAATGCGCGGCAGAAAGGTCGATCGGAAAATGAGGTAGCCGATCAGCACGCACCACAATCCGAAGAACACCAGATAGATGTCGTAAGCTTGCGCATTCAATTTGAGAAACACGAGCGCCAGCGCCTGCAACTGTTGCGGCGTCAATGCGCTCAAGGCGCTACCCCCTTGCAGGACGAGCAAGGGGGCAAGGTACAAGAGGCTGCTAAGAGCCTGCATCGCGCATCCCACGAGAATGACGCACAAGGCGAGTAAAGAGACACTCCTGTTCACCGGCTTAAACAACTCATAGAAGAGCAACGCCCAAGCGATATGGAAAGCAACCCCAGCGAGGGAGGATGCGAACCCCAGCCAGAATAGTTGCTCGTGCCCCAGGATATTGGCCGCAGTAGCCGCAGCGTTGCCAGCAACAACAAGCCCGCCGAGAATGACCACCTGGCCGCCTGCTGACGTGAGTCCTTCGAGCAGTTGAAAGACCCCGGCTATCCTGGCCTTGAAACGCGGTGATAATCCTGCAATCCCTTTCGTCACCCGAGAATTAGCTGGCCGTTGTTGTGAGTAGGATGGCTCGCTACTGGCCCCAATTTGTTCTTTCATGTATTCCTCCATGTTCAATTCGATTCGATCGTTCATTTCCTGCCTGGCATGGCCTGCTTCGTGTTGTGACCGGTCTTCTCCGCCTGTGCCACTTGCTCGATCTACCAGAAGCATAGCTTCATGAAGCTATGCACACCAGACACGAAAGTGTTGTTCGAGGTGTTGTTTTACGGGAGGAGTGTGTGAGGAGTTACAATAAACCCAACTCGCGGGCACGCGCGACCGCTTCGGTTCGCCGTTCGACCTGGAGTTTGCCGAAGATTTTCCGGTTGTGTCCTTTGACCGTGTCCAGGGCGAGGAACAGCCGCTCGCTGATCTCCTGATTGGAGAGTCCCTGAGCAATCAGGCGCAGGACTTCTACCTCGCGCTCGCTCAATGGCTCGAGCAGGGGCTGGACAGATGACCTGTGCGAGACG
>CATPCK010000143.1 GCA_955652655.1 uncultured Ktedonobacteraceae bacterium
ATAGTTGGATACTGAGTGTAGGCATACTCCTCTTTCCTGGTAGTCAATGTAATCTCCCCCGAAACTAGTACTTGACAGGGGCGCAACAAAAGAGGTTTCATACTAAAAACTATGTTTATTTACCAAACCCAACGTTTTTTAACACTATGAGTCTATTAGCTTCCAAATTGACAACGTTGTTGAAGTTAGTTTTTGGAGGATGAGAAGCTTTGAGCAATTTCCTGCACTCCCTCAGGAGATGTTGCCCTGTTGCGAGTGTTTTCAAACCACTACTATATCCATTTTATATGATAACCTCAACGTCTTTAAATGTCAATCATTTATATAGCTTTCTTCAAAGCTACTTTTGTATTTGCGAAGTGTAAGCTTTACGCGAATTTAATCTCCAACGTTGTTGAAAAAAAGTATAGATTTATTCCAAACTATCTTTATAATTAGTACCTGGTAGGTGTCGGATGGCTATAGTGAACTAACAATCTCGCTATATTCTATCGTAATTTCGTCTTGCACCCGGTTTTATGAATGGTTAGCGGATATGGCGGAAGTATACTGCTCAGTATGATAAACAATGCCAGTGAAGGAACAGCCTTCACGCTAGAAGAGGAGCGAGGAACACTCATGCACACAGTCGACTTGATCGGAAAGAGAGCCCTGGTGACGGGCTCGAGCCGCGGATTGGGTCGCTCTTACGCCTTGCACCTGGCCCAGGCTGGAGCCGATGTGATCATTCACGACGTGGACGAGCGTGCAGCGGCGGAGTTTGGAGAAGCCCCTTCGGGACCAGCAGTGGCCGAGGAGATCCGTACCCTGGGCCGCCGGTCCACTTTTATCGCCGCGGACCTCACCGACCCGGCACAAGCAGAACGCCTCGTGCAGCAGGCGCTGGCAACATTGGGTCGTCTGGATATCCTGGTCAATAACGCGGGTGGAGATATTGGTTGTCGAACTCCCAGGCCCGACCCCAATGATGCGCTGGATATCGACCCGGATGATATCCGTTGCGTCCTTGAGCGCAACCTGCTCACGACCATGTATACCTGCAAGTACGCGGGTCTGCACATGCGCGATCAGCGATCGGGCAAAATCATCAATGTGGGATCCGTGGCCGGCCATCTCCCTGTCCACAGCGGCATTATCTACGCGGCAGCCAAGAGCGCTGTTGCCCATTACACTCGCTGCCTGGCTGAGCAACTGCGACCTTATGATGTGAATGTGAACTGCATCGCGCCCGCGCCAACATCTACCGGTCGGTTCCTGGCGACACGCGTGGTTACTGACCAGCAAGGACTCTCCCGGCTCCAGCAGGTGGCGCAGCCCGAAGACATGGCCCAGATCGTGTTGTTCCTGGTCGGCCCCCAGGCGGATTTCCTGACCGGCGAGACTATTGTGTGCTGGGCTGGATAGTCGCGATGCTCTTGAACTGCTTCTTACGTAAATGGAGCAGGTTATCCGACCGAGCGTAAGACCCCTGGCTTGAGCCATGGGGTGATGTCACCCGACGTAGAACCTTCCAGGAGAGAGCGGTAAAGTAGTTGCGCCTGCGTCGATATTCAGAATGGTTCCTGTCACCTGGGCTGATTCGTCAGAGGCAAGATAGACGACGGCGTAGGCGACATCTTCGGGGGTTTGATGGCGTCCCAGTCGTAAGGACTGCCCAGCCCGCTGCAAGTCGGCATCACTCACACCCCGGCTATGTTGGAGTGCCTGCTCACCTTCGCTGAGCACCCATCCCGGGATGAGGTAGTTGACCCGAATGTTGTCGGCTGCATATGCTCCCGCCAGCGTACGAGTCAAAGACAATAAGCCCCCTTTGGCAGCCGAGTAGGCAAGAAGGTTGGGCAGCCCTTGAATACCATTGAGGGAGCCGGTATTGATAATGCTGCCTCCGCCAGACGCACGCATGGCTGGGATGGCGTATTTGCAGCAGTAGAATGCGCTCCGTAAATTGATCTGCAACACCTGTTCCCACAGCTCGGTGGTGGTTTCTTCTAATGTTGCCCTGGGAAACCATCCGACATTATTCACCAGGACATCTATCCTGCCATAGGTTTCGCTTGCCGCTTGCATCAATGCCGCACACTCCGTTTCGTTGACGACATTGGTTGCCTGAAAGACTGCCTGGCCACCAGCAGTTCGAATGGCGGCAGCTGTTGCTTCACCAGCCTCTTTCTGGATGTCTGCGATGACCACATATGCGCCCTCACGGGCAGCCACCTGGGCGCAGCCGCGCCCAATTCCTTGTGCCGCCCCGGTAATGACCATAACTTTCTCGTTCAAGCGTTTCGTCATACATGCTCCAATTCATTTCCTTCTCGTGTTCTTGCGGGTTCCGGTCAGTCTCATTCCTCTGTAGATGGTGCTGATGGGAAATTGAATATCGAAGCTCTCTAACTTTACGATGCTTCCTGGTCCGTATGTGTATAGCTTCCAGCCATCTTCTTCACGGTGGTAGACTTCTATGCGTATGCTTTGAGAGTCAACCATCACGTATTCCTGTATGGATGGATATTCCTGATAGTAGAGAAGTTTTTCCCCTCTATCGGTGGTTTCGGTACTGGGAGAGAGCGTCTCTATGACCAGGCTGGGATAATGTATCACCGCTTGTTCTGGTTCCTGGTCGCGTTGGTCACAGCTTACCATGACATCGGGATAAACATAACATGACTCAGAGAGTTTGAATTTCATGTCTGAGTTGTACACCCAACAGGAAGTGTTTTCCAGGTGTCTTTCGAGGATGCCACTTAGTCTTGATATAATGGCTGAGTGATAGTTGCTTCCTCCTGCCAGCATTCTAAGTTCGCCGTCCAAGTACTCGTAGCGTGCGTTTTTGCTGCTCTGGTCTAGTGTCAGGTAGTCCTCGATATCTATGGTTGGGTATTTGTGCACTGCTATTGTACTTCTCCTTGTTGTTACTACCTGTGTGGTAAATGATACCACATTTGCTTATTCTCATATTCTGCTCTTTGTTGTCAGTGAGTTTAGTCAGAATGGGAGGGGGTAAGAGAAAGGAGATTTTCGTTGAAGAGTTGCTTGACTATCACGGCCACACCAACGTTCATAATTTGAATGAACTGACTGAAGGCACAGTAGCAGAATTGTTCAGATTATATCCTCGAATTGCCAGCGTCACTGACAGGAAGGGAATACCACGAAGAAGTTGACAGGAGAAGGAGAAACAAAAAATGAGAAAAAACTATACCCGATTTCCATACAAAACCCGTAGATTGGCTGGTGGGGCGAGAGGGAGTCGAACCCTCACGACCTTGCGGTCAGGGGATTTTAAGTCCCCGGCGTCTACCATTCCGCCATCGCCCCTGAGCTGATGCGCGGTAGTGAGTTGATATTAACATGCTGTGGCATATCCGTCAACCATTTTGTTATGTATATTGACGTGCAGTGTTATCTAAGGCATAATACATGTCTAAAATGAGTAGAGTGTCGTTCATTGTGATTGAACCAGTGATGTACATAGATGGGTACTACTGTGGAGAGCAATATGATTCCCCCTGATGAGATTGTGCGGGGAAGGTATGAGGTGATTGTGGTTGGTGCGGGCCACGCTGGATGCGAGGCTGCACTGGCCAGCGCTCGTATGGGGCGCAAGACGCTGCTGTTGACGATGAATCTTGATAGTGTGGCGCTTATGCCGTGCAATCCTTCGATGGGGGGCCCGGCTAAGGGGCACCTGATCAAGGAGATCGATGCGCTGGGTGGTGAGATTGGCCGCAATACCGATCGCACGTTTATTCAGATGCGCTTGCTGAATACCAGTAAGGGCCCTGCTGTGCAAGCGCTGCGCGCTCAATGCGATAAGCAGGCGTATCGGCTTGCCATGAAATTTGTGCTGGAGAGCCAGCCGGACCTGGAATTGAAGCAGGTGACGATTGCGCGCCTGTTGAGCGAGGTTGGACCTGATGGAAGGCCGCGGATAACGGGTGTGGTGACCAATAATGGGTGGCAGTACGAGGCCGGGGCGGTGATTTTGACGACGGGTACGTTCATCAATGGACGGCTGGTGGTGGGGGAGAAGACGCAGCCAGGTGGGCGAGCGGGCGAGGGTCCGTCGCTGGGTATCTCCGACTCGCTGCGCTCTCTAGGGCTGGCTGTGCGGCGCTTCAAGACGGGGACTCCTCCCCGTATCGATGCGCGTACGATTGATTTCAGCAAGACTGAGCCGCAGCCCGGCAGTCGTGTACCTCATTACTTTTCGCAGGATACGAAGGCGCGCGAGGATGTGCAGTTGCCGGGAAGCCGGCCCAATCCGATCTACCCGGTGACTGACGAGGATTTGTACGGCTGGCGGCCGCAGTTGCCGTGTTACCTGGTGCGGACGACGGAGCAGACACATCAGATTATTCGCAATAACCTCCATCGCTCACCGCTTTACACGGGCGTTATCGAGGGAATTGGGCCGCGCTATTGCCCCTCTATTGAAGATAAGATCGTGCGTTTTGCCGATAAGAGCGCGCACCAGGTTTTTTTGGAGCCGGAGGGATGGCGCACAGGCGAGGTGTATGTGCAGGGGATGAATACGAGCCTGCCAGAAGATGTGCAACTGGCCATGCTGCGCAGTATTCCTGCTTTGGAGCGTGTGGAGATGATGCGCGCCGGCTATGCCGTCGAGTATGATTATGTGCCGCCGGAGCAACTGTTTACGACGATGCAGACAAAGGCGGCGGTGGGTCTTTTCCTGGCGGGGCAGATCAATGGCACCTCTGGTTACGAGGAGGCGGCAGCGCAGGGGATTATGGCGGGCATTAACGCGGCTCTGTTTGCGCGGGGAGAGGCTCCATTCGTTTTGGGACGCCACGAGGCTTATATCGGCGTTTTAATTGATGACCTGGTCACGCGCCCCATGAGCGAGCCGTACCGGCTGCATACCTCGCGCGCGGAATACCGGCTGTTGCTGCGACCGGAGAGCGCTGACCTGCGCTTGAGCGATTACGGCTACAGATTCGGGTTGCTCGATGAGGAGAGGTATGGCCGGGTGGTAGAGAAGCAGGAGCATATCCGGCGGACGATAGAGCAGTTGGATAGTGTGGTCTTTACGTCGTCGCGGGCGGTGGAGGCACACGCGCAGGAGGTGGGTATAGCTCCGCTGGGGCAGATGCTCTCGGCGCGAGAGCTTTTGCGCAGACAGGACGTACGGTACTTCCAGGTAGAGCAACTGTCACAACGAGCGGGACATACGGAGCTGCCTGCTTTAGTGGAGGCGGTGGCGGAGGAGGTGGAGTTGCAGGTGAAGTACGAGAGTTATGTGCGGAAACAGGAGCAGACGGTGCGCAGGACGCAGCGCCTGGAGGAACAACTTATTCCTGAAACAATAGATTATCAAGATGTGCCACACCTGCGTACGCAGGCCCGCCAGAAATTGGCGTTGACTCGCCCGCGCACGGTTGGGCAGGCTTCGCGTGTCGAGGGGGTGACGCCGGCGGATGTGGCGATATTGATGGTGTACCTGGAGAAGCAGCGGGCGATGGGGGTTTCTCAACATTAGATTTTTTGGGGGCAGATCGTCACATTCGTAGGGGCGGGAGCGGAGTGGATG
>CATPCK010000144.1 GCA_955652655.1 uncultured Ktedonobacteraceae bacterium
CACAGCATCCAGGTTATCGAGAGCAATTTTCAAGCCCTCCAGGATATGCTTGCGGGCCTCAGCCTTAGCAAGTTCATAGCGAGTGCGGCGCGTGATCACAATCTCACGATGATTGATATAATGCTGTAGAAAAGCCTTCAGTGTCAGAGTACGAGGCTGTTGTTCGACCAGCGCCAGCATATTCGTGTTAAAGGCGCTTTGCATCGCTGTATACTTGAACAGCGAATTGAGCACGCTGTCAGGATTGGCATCGCGCTTGAGCTCGATGAGCATGCGCATACCTTTGCGGTCGGATTCGTCGCGAACCTCAGAGATGCCTTCGATTTTCCTATCGCGCGCTAACTCCGCGATCTTTCTTACCAGGTCGGCCTTATTGATCTGGTAGGGCAACTCCGTGACAATGATGCTCATACGCCCGCGTTCTGTCTCGAAGTGGGTGCGAGCACGAACAACAATGCGTCCACGTCCGTTGGCGTAGGTGTTGCGGATACCCTCTCGCCCTTGAATGATCCCTCCTGTTGGGAAGTCCGGTCCTCGCACTATACGCGAAAGTTCTTCAGTCGTGGCATCTGGATGATCAACCAGGTAGATAACACCGTCGCAAACCTCGTTGAGATTATGCGGTGGAATGTTTGTTGCCATTCCCACCGCGATACCGGTGGACCCATTGAGCAGAAGGTTGGGCAAACGGGCTGGTAATACCGTAGGCTCTTTGGTCTGATTGTCATAATTGGGAATGAAATCTATCGTGTCCTTGTCGATGTCGCGCAGCAACTCGTCTGCAATCGCGGCCATCTTTGCCTCGGTATAGCGCATCGCGGCAGGTGGATCGTCATCCTGCGAACCGAAATTGCCCTGCCCTAATACCAGTGGATAGCGCATTGACCAGGGTTGCGCCATGCGTACGAGCGAATCATATACAGCTACATCACCGTGGGGGTGATAACTTTTTAATACTTCACCAACGGTACCGGCACATTTACGAAATTGTTTCGTTGACTGCAATCCCATCTGGTCCATGGCGTATAATACACGCCGGTGCACTGGTTTCAGGCCATCGCGCACATCAGGAAGCGCCCGGCTAACGATAACGCTCATCGAGTAGTCGAGATACGCGCCCGTCATTTGCTCTACAATACTGACCTGCTTAACATTGCCCAGTTCCATAATGAGTCCTCACCAAAAAATTAGACATAGCCAGAAGGCGACATCAGTTGAATTGCATAGATTTGCGGAGGATCTTAGAGTAATTTTATTGAGCCTACCAACTAATATTATAGCATATTCGCACTTACACTGCAATTAATTCTGTCTCGATCCAGAGCCATTTTACTTCAGAAATTTCGATCATTTCCACGTCCTTACCTACAATAAGTATCGTTGCCCACTAGGTTTTGGGGATTGCCTGTGGTATTATTGAATACAAGAGGGATTTTCAGGAAATCAGGCCTTTCAGAGCATCTAAGTAGGAACTACAGGGTGAGCGGCGCTGCTCTTACCATCTGAGTTGATTTTGATGCTGTAGGGGGATGAAACGTATGACATGGCAACTAACGTCACAAGAGTGCCTTTTTATTGCCATCGTCGCTTTTGGCGTGATCGGTTTTCAACGAGGATGGCGCCGCGAGGTTATTTCGCTAGCCTTTACACTTACATGCATCTTATTTCTGATTTTTGGCAATGTGGGCCTGGCTCAATTCGTTTATGTCAATCTCCCACGTGCCATCACCACGCTGACAACCGGACACCAGAATCCCCAACCAGCTCCGACCATTACAGCAAATGATCCAAAAGTTGCTATCTCGACCAGTGTTGCCTTTCTGGTCTTTATCGCTTTGGGCTACCTTGTCAGCACCAGGGTCATGCCTAAAGCGGCAACGACACCGGATCGACTATGGGGCATCATTCCCGGCATCATTTCGGGTTATGCCATACTCACCTTTTTCACCAATGCCTTAAACAAGTCATCACTGTTCCAGTTGAGTGTCAATCCCCCAAATCAAAACCTTATCGGCAGTTATTTACTGGTGGTCTTCATCATTATTGTCGTTGTAGTGATTCTGGCACTGATCTCAGCAAGTGCCAAAAAAAGTGGTGGGGGAGTTGCTAAGAAGCCATAAAAACGATCTCTGTTGTTGCTGTGATAGACAAAACGAGGTGACAAGATGAGCAGCAAAGTAAATGGAAAAAGAAAAAAAACCAGTACACCCGACACGCCTTACGATGAGCTTTGGCGTTCGGGACGTGCTCGTTTTGGTGTGCAGCAACTCCGCCTTGGCAGAGACAAGAAGTGGCATTTCGCCGGTCAACTGCCAGATGAGACGGTCATCAAAATCATACGAGAACACTGGTGGTTCCTCGTGAAGTCAGCCTTACCACTGCTTGTCGCGCTAGTATTACTCCTCTTGATCGTCTGGGGCTCCGCTAAGTTAGCAAGCCCGATATGGTCTTTTCTTGAGGTCATTGTGATTGTCGCAATTTTTGGCGCCCTGGTGTGGTTTATCTGGAAAGATGTCGTCAAATGGTATTTGAATACGTACATCATCACCAATAAACGCGTTATTCATTCCCATGGTGTCTTGCAACCTGAACGCCAGTCAACACCGCTTGAAAATGTGAAGCAGGTAGGTATCGACCTGGATAATTTCTGGGGCTTTCTCCTGCGCTACGGAACGGTCCACGTTTACCTGGTTGGCGGCGATTTCATTATGAAAAATATACCAGACCCCAGAACGGTGAAAGACGCAATAGATGGCATTTCTGAAAAAATTAGGGCCAGCAAGCCGAAAGAACAAAAGCCTCCTACGCCAGATAACCCGCAGGTGGCCGAGGTAATCGATGGGCTATCGAAGGCGAAAGAACCATCCCCATTGGAAAACGCGGATGAGAAATATAGCCTGCGCAGACCCGATGGGCGCCTCGGCCCCAGGCGCACTTTTGGCGGTATCCTGCATATCCCCTGCGAAGTGCGTTACTTATCCGGCGAGTATACGGTCAGATACATCCAGCGCTCCCGCTTCGTTTTCTATCGGCAGATCCTCGTATCCATTTTAGCCCTTTGCATTTTGCTACCTCTCTCAGTCTACCTACCAGCCACTTCAACACCGATAGTGAGCTCAAATCTGACTATGTGGTGGATTGTTATGGGCACCATTAACGTATTGCTGGTGCTCTCCATCGGCATAATTTACACGAACTACGCGGATGATGTGTACATCCTGTCGAATAAACGCATTTTCGATATTCAGCGCCGTTTCATCTTTTTCTTTGAGGACCACAGAGAGCTTGAATATAAAAATGTCAAGGACCTCAAGGTCAGAGTCCCCAGCGTGCTACAGCGACTACTCGATATCGGCGATGTCTATATTGAGATATCGGGCGCGCCCACTGTCATTTTGCCAACCGTGGATCACCCTTTCCTGGTATTGGATAAGATAAACGAGATAAAAACACACGCCGCTAAAGCAGAGGCGCTAAAGAAGGATAACGAACTGAAGAAGGAACTGCATGACTGGTTCGGCAAAGTGGTGTCGAGCCTGGTAGATTCGACACAAATGAAGGGTGCTCCAAACCTGGAAAATATGGACCTGTTAGACGCCATGGGAGTAGCGAATGAGTTGGGCTTTCAGGTCGTAGTATACGGCGAAGAACCATCACCACGACCGGATATTCCTCCAGGGCGTGTTGTGCGCCAGAGTCCTCCTTCTGGCACAGTAATTCAACCGGGTGGCGAGATCCAGGTTGTCCTGAGTAGAAGAGCTACAACGGCCGACCTGATTGAGCTTTATTAGGGGATGAGGGGATAGGCGTTGTAATCGCGCCGCTGATAGATGTCTGTTCGGAAGAGGCCAGCGGTAATGTGAACAGCAGGCGCGCACCGCTATTGGGAACGTTCTCGGCCCAAATCGTCCCTCCGTGTGCCTCAACGATAGCGCGCACAATCGCCAAACCCAGCCCACTTCCACCAGTCGTTGCTTGACGAGAGGAATCGGCCCGGTAAAAGCGGTCGAAGACACGCGGCAAAGCACCGATCGGGATACCTTCACCACTATCAGTTACAGAAATCACCAGCTGCCTCCCGTATTGCACGGCATCGAAGGTTACAGTGCCTCCCGGCGGAGTATGGCGCAGGGCATTGTCACACAGGTTGGAGAAGACGCGCATCAGCATATCCGGGTCAGCCTGGACAAGTGGTAGATTATAAGCGATGGCATTGAGCGGTTCTACA
>CATPCK010000145.1 GCA_955652655.1 uncultured Ktedonobacteraceae bacterium
CTACGGTGGGGACTATAACCCTGAGCAATGGCCTGAAGATGTTTGGCTTGAGGATATGCGGTTGATGAAGCTGGCGAACGTGAATATGGCTTCGTTCAACATCTTCTCCTGGGCATCTCTTGAGCCAGCGCCTGAGCACTATCAGTTCAGTCAATTGGATCGCATTATGGATATGCTTGCAGAGAATGGTATTGCTGCGGACCTGGCGACGGCAACGGCCTCCCCACCGACATGGATGAGCCGTCTCTATCCCGACATGTTGCCTGTTACACGTGAAGGAACGCGACTCAGTCATGGTTCCCGCCAGCACTATTGCCCCAATAGTGTCGATTTTCGGCGTGAAGCTGCTGAGTTGGTGCGGCGAATGGCCGAGCGGTATGCTGCCCATTCAGCGCTGAAACTATGGCATGTCAATAACGAATATGGATGCCATGTCTCAGCTTGTTATTGCGACCAGTGCGCCGCCGCTTTTCGGAAATGGTTGCAAGCTCGCTATGGTTCGCTCAATGGCCTGAACGTTGCCTGGGGAACCGATTTCTGGAGTCAACATTACTATGCCTGGGAGGACGTGTTGCCACCTCGCATCTCACCTACACACAGCAATCCAGGGCAAGTTTTGGACTACCAGCGTTTCATGTCTGACTCTCTCCTTGAGTGCTACCTCACGGAGGCACGCATTTTACGCGAGATCACTCCTGAAATTCCGATCACCACCAACTTTATGGGGGCCTTCAAACCGGCCGACTATTTTGCCTGGGCACCACACCTGGATATCATCTCAACTGATAGTTATCCTGCTAATACCGTTCCCGCCTGGGAGACGGCAATTACGGATGATCTCATGCATTCGCTGAAAGGCGGGCAGCCATATCTCCTCATGGAACAGAGTCCCAGCCAGGTGAATTGGATGCCGCAAAATCCACACAAGCGACCAGGCCGTATGCGCATGCTCAGTTATCAGAATCTGGCGCATGGTGCTGATGGCATCATGTTCTTTCAATGGCGGCAATCGCAGGCGGGGGCAGAGAAGTTCCACGGTGCGGTCGTGACGCATGAGGGAAACGAACACAATCGCATCTTCCGGCAAGCGGCACAACTGGGAGCCGAGTTGAAACAACTTTCAGCGGATGTGGTTGGATCACGAACTGCTGCGCAGGTTGCTATGCTGATGGATTGGCAGAATTGGTGGGCAATCGAATATCAGCAAAGGCCGAGCAACCTTTTGCGCTACTGGGAGCAAACTAAGACCTATTATGCCCCGCTGCATGGCCTGAATGTGGCGGTTGATCTTGTTCAGCCTGATAGCGACCTGACTAACTATCGCCTGGCGGTGGCTCCTTTGCTCTATATGCTGCGTCCTGGGGTAGCGAAGAACCTGGAACAGTTTGTCGAGCGTGGTGGTATACTGCTGACAACGTACTTTAGCGGGATCGTAGATCAGAATGATCGTGTGGCGTTGGGCGGTTACCCTGGCGAGTTGCGCAAACTATTGGGGATACACGTCGAGGAGTTCGATGCCTGGACAGAAAATATGACCAACCAGATCGTGATTGAAGAAGGCCAGTTGCAGGGCACCTACCCTTGCACGCTTTGGGGAGAGGTGGTGCATCTCGAGGGAGCGCGGGCGATCGGCGTCTTTGCAAATGACTACTATGCCATGGGACCTGCTTTGACAGTTCATCAATTTGGGCAGGGACAAGCGTATTATGTGGCAACGCAAGGAAGCAATGAGCTATTGGCAGGCCTGATGCGTCTGCTCTGTCAGCAAGCTAGTGTATCTCCGGTGATGAATGTTCCGGCGGGTATAGAGGTAACTCAGCGTGTGCGAGCCGACGGACGTGTTGTATACTTTCTCCTCAATCATGGTGACAAACCTGAAGTGGTGACGTTACCAGCCGGGAAATTTACCTCGCTGCTTCCCTTGCTGAATGGAAAAGAGGTTCAGAGACAGATAGAAATAGACGAACACGAAGTAGCGGTGCTATTGGCTCAATAGACTTGTAGGAATATGAGCGTGAGACAGGAGATTCAGCATGAGAAAAGAGCGCGTACAGAAGGACGATGGGCGGTACATCATCTTCTATATCTTTGATGAGGAGAATGACAAGAACGAGGAGGAAAGCGAGGAATGAGCCAACTACGCTGGGATCCCTTCCTGAAGGAGTGGGTAACCTATGCATCTCAGCGGCAGGACCGCACATTCTTACCGCCCGCTGAGTGGTGTCCTCTGTGCCCTACAAAGGAAGGAGGATACCCAACTGAAATCCCCCGCGCTCATTATCAAATCGTCGTGTTTGAGAATCGCTTCCCATCTTACACCCTGGACGCCCCACCTCCTGAGGAGTCAGGCAGCGCATTGACTCCTACTGCATCCGGTCGTGGAATCTGCGAAGTTGTCGTCTACTCAGAGAACCACAACAGCACACTCGCGAACATGGGTGAGCGGCGCATCCGCGAGCTTGTGGAGGTATGGGCTGATCGCTACAGGGATCTCGGCGCTATTGATGTAATCAAATACGTCTTCATCTTTGAGAACAAGGGTGAAGCTATCGGAGTGACCCTTCACCATCCACATGGACAGATATACGGCTACCCGTTCATACCTCCGCGACCAGCAAAGGAGTTGCAGTCGGCGCGAGAGTACCGGGAGACGCACCCGGGCGGCTGCCTGCACTGTGCTATGCTGGCTGAGGAGCAGCGAGATGGTCGCCGCATGGTCGTCGAAGGGGAACACTTCGCTGCCTTTGTTCCGTTTTTCGGGCGTTACCCCTTTGAGATGCACATCTACGCGAAGCGCTGTGTGCCTTCGATCGCGGACCTTGAACCAGCTGAGTGCTGCGACCTGGCTCATGTCTTGAAACAGGTGCTGGTCTCCTATGACGCGCTCTGGAATTTCTCTCTTCCCTACATGATGGTGATGCACCAGGCTCCCACCGATGGAGAGAACTATCAAGGTGTGACACACTTCCACATTGAGTTCTATCCTATGAACAGGACCAAAGAGAAACTAAAGTATCTCGCTGGCAGCGAGAGCGGGGCGGGAGCCTTTATTGTTGATGAGATGCCAGAGGAAATGGCGACACAACTTCGTGCCGCCTTTGAACGTGCAAAGGGGAGACAACAAGCGGAGGGTGGGCAAACTGATGCTCATTCCATATAAAGGAGGTACCGGTGCGGCAGACTGAGCAACGTGCCATTCAGGCATACCAGGATCAGTTTCGGGAAGAGCCAGCCTTAGTTGCCAGCGCCCCCGGGCGGGTCAACCTGATCGGCGAGCATACTGACTACAATGGCGGGTTCGTCTTGCCCTGTGCGATAGACCGTCGCGTTGCCCTGGCAGTAGGACATGGTGATACGCAGCTCTACTCCACCGACTTTCAAGAGAGACGCCAACTCCTTGGGAAGCGCGAGGGGTCGTGGGCGGATTACCCCAGCGGTGTCGTCTGGGCAATGCAAGAGCAGGGCTATGA
>CATPCK010000146.1 GCA_955652655.1 uncultured Ktedonobacteraceae bacterium
AGTTGGATCGCTGCTCTATACCGTGCAGGCGGGAGACTCTTGTGACGAAATCCTTGCTGTTCAAATGCGTATGAGCGACGCAGGAACAATTTTCACTGATGTCAAACCAAATACTGTCCAGGCACTCAATGCCACTATAGGACATGATTGCCACGCGTTGCAACCCGGCATAATACTGGCCCTCTCGCCGCAGTATCCGCTCATAGCCTTTGGTGGCCAGGTGCTCAAAGTTGATGCCACATCACCCCACCAGGTACTCCCAACACCGCTTATCAATGTTTCTCATCAACAGCAGTTGGGAGCAGATTGTTCCGGTAGCTGCTTGCTCACCGTGCGCATTGCTCCAGGGGCGCAGGTGCACCTTACCGTGCAGACAACCCTTCCGGTAAAAGTCGGCTCATGGGTTTGGGCCCAGGCTCAACTTGCACGTAAGAGCATCAAAGGTTTTGATACTTATCCCTACGCCGACCTTCTGGCTTCGCTTAACGGCCTGTCCCTGCGCGCGTGCGATCTTCAGGTCGATAATACACATGACGATAACTCGCTTTCATGTGACCAGCTCACGCCCAATACAATTGACGATGATCGCGGAGCCTGGCTTTTCGGTGTAACGGGAGCGAGCTCCCTCGATCACTGGAAGTACCCTCTCCATATGCCCGCCGGTACGCGCGTTTTACTCTGGTTGACGAGTAATGCAAATGGTGATTTGCGTTTTAACCGCGGCAATCCTATTTTCCGTTACGACGATACAACACATATGTATGTGAGGGTCTAAGCACATATGATGGAAGAAAGATCATCTGAGTTGTTGAGAGCGGCATCATTTCGTGATATATTGCTCATAGATTATTATCTATGTACTATAAAGCGCTAAAAACATGAAAACGCTCTATATCTAACACCCGGAGAAGAAGTATGCCAGGACTGGAGGGGAAGACTCTCGGCCGTTATGAATTGGATCAACTGGTTGGAAAAGGGGGGATGGCCGATGTCTATAAAGGGTACGATAGGCATTTTGATCGTACTGTGGCTGTCAAAGTCTTTAAACGCGAAGACGAGGACATGTTGCGTCGCTTTATTCGAGAAGCGCGCCTCATGGCCTCTTTTCATAACGAACACCTTGTGCCTATCTACGATGCGGGTCAATACCAGGCAGATTACGAAACCAGGTACTACATTGTCATGCCATTTATGGAGGGTGGGACATTGCGTACGCGTATTCGCCAGTCGCCTCTCTCCCTGGATGAAGCCTGCCGTGCCCTGAAAGATATTGCAGATGCCCTGGATTATATACACCAGCAGGGTATCGTTCATCGTGACATCAAAGCCTCGAATGTGCTGCTCGATGCCCAGGGGAAGTACTATCTATCCGACTTTGGTATTGCTCGTATCTCAACCGATGCCACCCAATTGACCATCACAGGGAATGTCCTGGGTACCGTCGATTATATTGCACCCGAGCTATTCGTGGACAATCACAAGGCCGACGCCCGCAGCGATCTTTACTCTTTGGGCGTGCTGCTCTTCGAAATGGTCACCGGGCAACTCCCTTTCTCCGCTGAGAACCAGCTTGCCGTGGTCTCGATGCATATGAACAAACAGCCACCCTCGCCTGGCAGCATCTCGGAAGCTATTTCTCCCCAGGTCGAACGCGTCATCTTCAAGGCGCTGGAGAAAAGGCCAGAACAACGCTACAGTAGTGCCACCGAGCTGGCTGATGCATTCTGCCGCGCTGCCGCCATACCCAGTAATAGGGCAGGCAGAAAAGAGTGGGGAGCGCCAGCCTTTGCTATCCCCGTTGCTGATTCAAAGCAGGTCGTGTTGCCTCCTGTACTCGCGCCAGATTCCAGAAATTCATCTGCGCCCAGGTCTTCACCTCTTGTGAGTGGGACGGAAGCATTTTCCTCTGTTCCGCCGCGTTTTGCAACTCAGCCGCCGCTTGAGACCCCCTATAGCGGCGGTCGTACTACACGTGCGCGAGCGGGAACGAACAGGCGCCGTTGGATCCCGGTCCTCATGGCACTGGCAGTACTCCTGCTGGTGATGAGTGTTGGTGCATTATTCTTCGTCACACAGTCGAATTCCAGGAGTAGTGTTTTGCCTGCTACTGCCAACCGCTCGCAAAGGACACCAGTTGCGGGTGCCTCTCCAACAGTGAAACCTACCGCTACACCAAACCTTACAGCTACCGCGCAGGCTATCGCCGCCGCTACTGCAACGGCCCATGCACAAGCCACAGCCACGGCTATTGCTCACATCACTGCAACAGCCCAGGCCGAAGCACGAGCTACCGCCGGGGTGATCCAGACGGCAACTGCTGGCAAACCCTCTTACCAGGACGCATTAAACGACGCAACGAATGCTGATACCCAGGCTGCTCAATGGGATAACAATAGCCAATGTACCTTTCAATCGGATGGTTACCATGACAAGGAAGGTGTGAATCTGGTAAACTTCCATGGATGTCTTGAAACTGGCAAGTCGTATAAAAACGCTACCATTTCTGTAGATATGAAAATCAATAGTGGACACTCTGGTGGCCTCTTCTTCCGCGTCAACACAGATCTTTTAAGTCGCTATGCGGGTTACTTGTTTGAAGTGGATAGTAAGGGGAGCTATAAAATATCGATGATGTCCTATACCACTGTCACTGCTTTGCCAGGATATAATTGGACTCCATCAGCCTCCTTGAAACAGGGGAATGCTGTCAAGAACACCTTGCTCGTAATCGTACGTAGCAATACGTTCTTGTTCTATGCCAACGGCGCTTTCCTGACGCAAGTAACGGATTCAACGTATAGTGCGGAAGGTGACATTGCCTTTCTTGCCACGACGTCAGATACACCCACTGATATCGTCTACAGCAATTTGAAAATTTACCCTCAACCATAAACTTCCATGAAAGAGGTTCTCAATGCGTACGCTCATAACGAACGGCCATATAGTCACTACCACCGCTGATTACGTGGGCGATATCCTCGTCGATGGAGAAAAAATTGCCGCCGTCAGCGTGCCTGGTGCGTTTGCCTCGTTGCAGGTTGATACGGTCTTAGATGCCCAGGGTAAATATATCTTCCCTGGTGCTATCGATGTGCATACACATATGG
>CATPCK010000147.1 GCA_955652655.1 uncultured Ktedonobacteraceae bacterium
CCGACAAATGTTGAGTATACCCAAAGGGGTGATTGAGATGGTAGGCACACTAATGGTTATGCAATGTGGGGCAAAGGAAAAAGGAGACAACAATAATGGATTTCAGTGCGTATCCCAAAGTGGAACTACACCTTCACCTCGGCTACTCATTGAGCTACAACGTCGTACACACGATAAGCCCTTCTATCACGCAAGAAGCATACCACCACGATTTTATCGCGCCAGCGAAGTGTACCAGCCTGGCCGATTTCCTGACACGAGCGCCGCAAGGCATTGCCCTCATGCAAACCGAAGAACAGTTGCGCCTCGTCGTTTTCGACCTTTTTGAGCAGTTCCAGCGGGACCACCTACTCTACGCAGAAATACGCTTCGCACCTCATCTGCACATAGACAAGGGGCTCTCGCCAGAGCAGGTCGTCGAGGTCATTGAAGGCGCGACATCACAAGCCTGTGAGTCTACCGGCATCGAAGCCCGGCTGATCCTCTGCACGCTCCGTCACTTCTCTACTGAACAGAGCTTGCAGACGGCGAAACTGGTCGAACGTTTTCGCGGAACGCGTGTCGCCGCTCTCGATCTGGCAGGTGACGAGGCTGGCTTCCCTATTGCACCCCACATCCCTGCCTATCAGTATGTGGCAGACCGAAACATTCCCCGTACCGCCCACGCGGGTGAAGCAAGCGGTCCACAGAGCGTATGGGAAACGCTACGCTACCTTCATCCCTCGCGCATCGGCCACGGCGTTCGCAGCATCGAGGATCCTATCCTCATCGAGCACCTGCGGAAAGAGCGCATCCATTTAGAGATTTGCCCGACCTCCAACCTGCAAACGAATATCTACGATACCTTCACGGACCATCCTATCAACAGACTCTACGAGCTTGGCATCTCTTTAAGTGTGAATACCGATGCCCGTACCATCACTGACATCACTCTGACCAGGGAGTATGAAAAGCTGTACCAGTTCTTTACCTGGGACAAACAGCACTTCTTGCGCTGCAACCTGGAAGCTATCCGCGCCTCATTCCTGCCGGAGACTAGCAGGCAACAGCTAGCGGCGCAATTAGAAGAAAGCTATCGAAACATATGAGCCATATTACATGTAGGGATACCTCCCACGAATCTTTAGGTATGGAGTTATTTACCGTATTTCTTATTCAGCAGGCGGAGTACGTGGAGGGTTGGGAGAGTATTCGATAAGATCACAGGGTTGAACGCCCAGGGCCGTAGCAATTCGATCCAGGGTAACGGTAGATATCTCACTCAAGGGTTCTCTATACACCCTCTGGATGGTCTTGCGATCCACCCCCGCATCACGGTGTAGTCTTCCCATGCTGAAACCTTTAGCTTCAGCGATTTCTTTAACCTTCAGGCGTATCATGAACCCTCTTATCTCTCGTTAGTAGTAGAAGCAGTGTACTTGACCCCTCCCCTTGACGGAACTTGGATGGTAGTCGTATGATAGTATTCTGAAGAATATAATCATAGGAACACAATCCTCACATCTGAAGATGCATCGAACAGATAAAAGGGGTACTTCAATGAGGTGGGCAGTTGAATATGAGTCATCTAGTGGCACAGTAGGCTTATGTATCTTCTCAGCCGAAGACCTAAACGCCGCTCAGAGGTATGTAGATGCTATGATTGAAGAGTATGGGCATACTAATGTCTTCAACCTGAATCAACTTACAAATGGCGCAGGCGTCGAGGAATTGTACAGGTTATTCCCACAGTCAGCTAATGTGACTGATAGAGGCATTATACCAAGAAAAAAAGTTCAAGTCTCTACTACTGGTACATCGGAGGCAGAAGCATGATTATCTTTGATGAGGAAAGACCGTCGGACTCGCCTTTTGTCGAACGGATCTGGCGCAGTCATAGTGAGCGCGGTGGCTCTTTTCTCTCTATTGCTGAGAGCCGCTCTGAGATGGTCGTGACCAGGCGCTATGGCAAGATTACCCTGACGGTGCGGGGCCCAGAGACCAAAGCCACGCCGCTTGGAGACTGTCCTGCGGACGGGGAGTGGCTTGGCATCCGGTTGAAGCTGGGCGCGTTTCTGCCCCATCTGCCTGCCAGAACGCTGGTGGATGCAACGGTGACGCTGCCCGAAGCGACGAGGAACTCTTTCTGGCTGGGTGGCTCTGCCTGGCAATTTCCTGACTATGACAATGCGGACACGTTTGTCGACTGGCTGGTGCGTGAGGGTCTGCTGGTTCGTGAACCAGTCGTAGGTGCTGCCTTACAAGGTCAACTGAAAGACCTGTCACTGCGCTCCATGCAGCGTCGTTTCTTGCAGGCGACCGGGGTCACACATAGCGCTGCTCGTCAAATCGAACGCGCCCGCTATGCAACGCTCCTCTTAAAGCAAGGAGTATCGATCCTCGACACCATTCACGAGGCTGGCTATTTCGATCAGCCGCATATGACCAGATCGCTGAAATACTTCATCGGACAAACGCCTGCTCAAATCATTGGGAAAAGCTGGACTGAGCAGCTGTCGTTTTTGTACAAGACAATGCCCTTTTGTTGAGTCATAATACAAATATCCGATTAACAACAAAAGGAGACCTCTATGAGTAAAGTCATTTCCAAAGATGGCACCGTCATCGCATTCGAGAAGTCAGGTGATGGACCAGCAGTCATCGTGGTGGGTGGGGTGTTAGGCGACCGATCACAGCAAGCGCCGCTGGCCGCGCTGCTTGCAGAGCACTTCACCGTGTACAACTATGATCGCCGGGGTCACGGTGAAAGTGGGGACACGGCCCCCTATGCGAGCGAGCGCGAGTTCGAAGATCTTGATGCCATCATCGACTTAGCTGGTGGATCGGCGTTCGTCTACGGCACTTCCGGCTGTGCGGTCCTGGCCCTCTCTGCGGCAGCCTGGGGTCTGGCCCCCAAGATCAAAAAGCTGGCGCTGTGGGAGCCTCCGTACATCCTCGACGATAGTCGTCCTCCGGTGCCGCGGGATTACCAGGAGCGGCTCACCTCCCTGCTGGCGGCGGGTCGGCGAGGCGACATGGTCGAGCTCTTCATGACGGAGGCGGTGGGCATGCCTCGTGAATTCGTGGCCCAGATGCGACAGGCGCCGTGGTGGCCAACCCAGGAGGCTCTGGCGCACACGCTCATCAACGATGCCACCCTCATGGGAGACTTCTCGTTGCCGACCGAGCGGGTCGCCAAAGTCACGGTCCCCACGCTCGTCATTGACGGTGGGCAGACCCCGTGGCTGAGCCACGCCGCGCAAGCCGTCGCGTCCGCCCTGCCCAATGCGCAGCGCCGCACCCTCTCTGGTCAACCTCATAACGTCGACCCGGAGGCTATCGCTCCCGTGTTGGTGGAGTTCTTCAAAGGCTGAGACGGCAAAAGGCGAGGGAGCCTTGGGAGGCTCATCCGCGCTCGCAATTAGGAACCATGCTTATTAAGTTAAGGAGGTGTTATGAGAGCGGCTCTGGCCTGCGGCGTGGTCGCAGGCCCCATCTACATAGTCGTGGGCGTGATCGAAATGCTCACCCGCCCAGGGTTCGACCCCACACGTCACGATCTCAGCCTGATGAGCAACGGAGACTGGGGGTGGATTCATATCGCCATGCTCGTGCTGACCGGCCTGCTGACCATCGCGGGCGCAGTTGGAATGCGGTTGGTACTGCGTGGCAGCCGAGGCGGGACCTGGGGACCGCTGCTGGTCGGCGTGTACGGGTTAGGTCTGATCGGTGCTGGCTTCTTCACCGCTGACCCGGCCCTGGGTTTCCCACCCGGAACGCCAGCGGACGCCCACGCTGTCAGCTGGCATGGCCTCCTGCACTTCGTCAGCGGTGGGATCGGGTTTCTCGCGCTGATCGCGGCATGTTTCGTGTTTGCCCGCCGCTTTGCCGCCCAAAGACTTCGGGGATGGGCGGTGTACTCTGTGGCAACCGGCGTGCTCTTCTTCGCCGCCTTCGTAGGAATCGCTGTTGGGTCACAAGCAAAGGGGCCCCTGCTGACCTTCGTCATCCTGGCCTTCTCTGTCGCGGTGGTGCTCGGCTGGGCATGGGTCTCAGCGATGGCGGCACGGCTGCTGGCCGAGCGAGCCCTCGCAAAAGGCTAAAAAGGAAGTGATTCGGCGATAAATTTGGGCATATAAGCTACGAGCTGTTACCGTTTTCTGTGAAGTGCTTTGTGGACACCATAGGTTTCGATAAAGGACTGAATGACCTGCAGATTATTTTTGAATGATGATGACTGCCACTTTACTTTCTGGCCGTTAAGGTAATGGAGATCAAGCCACACATCGAGCCAGACTTGCATACTATCTGACATAGTACTTGCATGCACCTGTAAACGTATCTCTGATACATCGTCGAAAATGATGACAGCAAGGGGCTTTTTCTCATTGACATATTCTATAACACCTTCAGGAGTAAAAACGAGCAGCGGATCAGGATCATTCAATGTTCCGCTAAAGAAGCCACCAACCATCCCTCTCTTCTTAGAGAAGATCCTCCATGTCGAAGGAACTGATCCCTGGCGTACTTGAGAGAAAATTCCTTGTGGATCTCTCATACGTTCACCTCAAGTGCTTCATGAAAGTACCGACTTTGTTTCTGAATCTGGAACTGAGCCCTGCTACTCTCTCTTTTGTCTCTGATCGAGCTGATAATTGTGCTTGAGTAGTTCTTCATCTATACTCTACTGTAGCATAGGAGTCCGAGTCTGTCAAAAGCAGGAACTGAGTCACTGCCCCCTTCATGGGAGCCTCTACTTTGCGGTTGGTAACACAGATGGAATCACTAAAGAGGAGCAAGAAGTCATGGTGCGCGCACTCGAGCGGCTGCGGACCAACATACGCACCATCCAGGATCGCGTCCTGGAGCAGGAAGGAGCACCCCCTCAACACAAAGATTATCCCTCTTGAGAATTACGAAAGGAGATTGATGAATGACAACGAACACCTCTGCTCCGCAAAAACTCTACCTTATGCAGTTAGGGACCTCGACCGTATCCGTAGCAGGCCGAACGCTGGAAATGGTCCTGGGTTGCTATCTCGTCGAGACCAGCGATGGGAAGCATATCCTGATTGATAGCGGACTCCCGGCGGATGTCCCGCTGCCTGCGGGGAGGCCGCCAGCCGAGCACGAGCAGGGAAAAAATGTGATCGAGCAGCTTGGCGATCTAGGTCTGCGTCCTGACGATATCGATTTCCTCATCTGTACCCATTTCGACCTGGACCACGCGGGATATCATGATGCCTTTACGAAGGCAGAACTCATCGTCCAGCGCGAACACTATGCACTGGCGCGCAGCGGACATCCGCGCTTCGCTGCCGCACGCCCTCACTGGGATCACCCGGCCCTGCGGTACCGGCTGATTGATGGAGATACCGAACTGCTGCCCGGCCTGACGCTGCTGGAGACCGGTGGGCATACCCCTGGACATCAGTCGGTGCTGGTGCGCCTGCCGCAGAGCGGCCCGGTGCTGCTGGCTATCGATGCAGTTGTCATGCAGCGCCTTTTTACCCCTGATCGAAAGGCCTGGCCGCTGGATGACAACGAGGAGCAATTGCGTGCCAGCACGCGAAAACTGCTGGAACTGGTCGAGAGCGAGCAGGTGGAGCTGGTCATCTTTGGCCATGATGGTCAGCAGTGGCAAACGCTCAAGAAAGCGCCGGCATATTACGAGTGATCCCCCCATACCACTACGAGGAGACGATGTGTTCATACTAGCCTCGCGTCAGGTGCAAAGCGTCTTCTTCGCTTCAAGTAAGCGGACAATATACATCAAAAGTGATACTGGTGGCGAAGTCGAAAACGCCATCTCAGGCCGCTTGCTCCATGACTCGCTTAAAGGCAGAGGTTCGGGTCTGTTCTGGTGCTTCTCCCCGTAACCAGCTCATCAGTTGAATGACATTGACCGCGGTAGCAATCGCTACATGGCCCAGATGGGTTTTGGAGAGACCAATATAGCGCGAGCGACGTAAGCCTAGCGCACGCACTGCCTGTGAATGAAGCCCTTCAATGCCTGCTCGATGGCGATAGGTGTCTTTGAACTCATCGGTCTCCTCCCGCTTGCGTGCTGCAAACAGTGCTTGCATCTGC
>CATPCK010000148.1 GCA_955652655.1 uncultured Ktedonobacteraceae bacterium
AGCGTGTGAACCATTGTACGACCTCTCTCTCAATTGCCAGGTATCGAGAACCAGGATACCTGATGGCTTCAAGACTGAGAACCTACCGCTGGGCAAGCGGAAAGTCATGCCTGTGGAGGCGGTGTAAGAGCAACCACGGATTCAAACCGTGCAGGCCAACCTCCAACGAAACAGGAAACCTCACTCGTGAGAGTGGGAGTCCCCCGGCGCAGAGCCGTGGGGAGGATGTCAATCGAGGGCATTTCCTATCTGATCTCTCAAAACTGGGGTAAGGGGACAACCATCAGAGCTGAGAGAGGTGACGAATGCGTTTGTTGATGAACGGCGAGAAATGATCCCGATAGCGCTCTTGAACGTCCGCTCTTTGCCAATCAGTGCCTGTCACCACCTGCCGACAGACCGGCGTACTACAGCAACATGGCTTCATTGTCCATTCGGAACTCGTCGTGTAGAGGGCGTAATCTTGCGTGAGTTCTTCGCCTGCGGCAATCTCTCGACGCGCAACGACCGTTACTTCGTCACGCATCCACAAATTCGCATCGCAGGAATGATTCATTCCTCCTGGTGCGATGGGAATATCGACGAGGTGACTATCCTCTTCGATCTGCACTGCATTGAAGCGGGAAACGGTCGGGATATAGGCTCGAAACTCCTCCTCAGTCATGACCGTCCCACCGATAATGACAACAATCTCTCCTTCATGGATAGGCTGGCTGGCAAACATTCCATTTCCCTGAATAGGTGAAGATCGGATCTCTGTGCGGGGATCATACCAGGTTGTGGACAAATACTTGCTTGATGGCATGGTGTTACTCCTCATGATCTTTAATGCAAAGCTGGAACTGGCAAAGCATCACAATAAGGGCAGTGAAACACGCCCTGACTATAGAACGCTTCGATGCCTGCGATATCTGGCAACTCATCAACAATCCCTGTTGCCAGGATGAGTTTGCGGAAGGTCAGGCGAGTGCCGTCATCTGCAGTGACTTCAAAGTGATCGGCTTGATGTATTGCATCAACTATCTTGATATCGCGCACTTCAATGTTTTCATAAGGGCGAAGCTGTTCGCGTCCCAGGCGCAACAGTTCTGCTGGCGCAATGCCATCACGGCTGAGGAACCCATGCAGCGCGTGCGAGGCAGCATTACGGTACTCTCCACTATCGCAGACCAGCACGTGTCTTCGACTACGTCCAAGGATGATCGCTGCACTCAAGCCAGCCGGTCCAGCCCCAACTATGATCACTTCAAACATATCTCGAAGAACCTCCCATCTCCTCATGGCACGTATTTGAACGGTGTAGGGGTACACCTGGGAAGAAGTGATGCTTACATGGCAGAAGACATAATGCCGGTAAATAGCTGACCCTCTCAGACGTGGTAGAAAGACATGAGCTATTACTACCCGGATGAGGAGCAAAAAAGAATATCGAAAGGCGAACCATGCAAAAGGCAGAACCAGGTACTCTTACCAAAGAGGGACTACAAACTACCGAGAATTATCCCAGACGACAAGCGCTCCTGGTTACAGCGTTGCTGGCACCAGGGGCTGGGCTTGCAGCAAGTTTGATGGCTGTCGTGACCATGGGAATCCTGTTCTTTGTGGCCGGTACACCCAGCCCTGCCGAACTTTTTGGCGACTATGTACTCAAACATATAGATGTCTACACATTTTTACGCCTCCTCCTCACATTTTCCCCCAATGCGAAGACGATTCCTCTGGGCCTGGCTCTGTTGGGTATGTTCGGTGTTGGGACGCTATTAAGCTGGCTCTATGCTACCCTGGTACGTGTAAAGCTTCCTACCCGTGGTTATCGGCCCACATTGCGCGAATGGTTGAGCGCCCTGGCGTTCACGGTAGTAATGACGCTAACAGGCGTAGTGCTCTTTTGGAATGAGTTAAGGCAGAACCACTTTGGGTTACCAATTGAGTGGGCTGTGCTGCTTACCGCCCTCGCTCTCCTCGCGGATTTTAGCATTTATGGTGTAGTGCTTTGCCTGGCCTATCGAGCCTTGTTGCCTAAATACCCACCGCCTGGCGTTGCCGTTGCGGCACACGGGAGAAGGCAGTTGCTCGCACGAGCTGGTGTGGCAGCGGTGAGCGTTGGGGCCGGTGCGGGAGCGCTGGGATTGGTGCGAGCATACCTCAATGACTATGCCGCCTATGATGGCATGAAGACGTATCCTCATGACAACGTCACAGCGCCCATTACCCCGAATAGCGAACACTATGTCGTGACGCAGAATGCTATCGACCCGGCCCCAAATATCGATCTCTGGCGTTTGGAGGTAACGGGCCTTGTCAACCAGCCAGGAACCTATACCTATGAAGAGTTACAAAAATTGCCGTCGATCTCACGTGCGGTCTCTTTGGAATGTATTGCCAACGGCGTTGGCGATCATTTGATCAGTACCGCGATCTGGCAGGGAGTTACCTTACGTACATTGCTGGCACATCATGGTGGCGCGCAAGGGACCGCGCGCTATGCTGCTTTCTATAGCGTCGATGGGTACAATATGAGCCTTCCCCTGGATGAAGTACTGGCCGCCGATGCCCTGCTGGCGTGGCGTATGAATGGCGTTGAGCTTCCCGCCCGTCATGGCTACCCCTTGCGTGTGCTGATCCCCGGCCGCTACGGTGAAGAGAATCCCAAGTGGCTAACACGCGTTGAACTCACCGATCATTTCGTGCAGGGTCTGTATTCCAGCCAGGGCTGGTACAATGGTCCGCTTCACACCATGAGCCGCATAGATCATCCACGAGGGAAAGTGGCGCTGGGACAACCTGTCGAGATAGGTGGCATTGCCTTCGCTGGCAATCGCGGCATCCAGAAGGTCGAGGTAAGCGTGGATGGTGGAACTACCTGGCAGCAGGCAACATTGAATCCTCCGCTTTCGCCGGATAGCTGGGTATTCTGGAAGTGGCAATGGCGACCATTGATGGCGGGAAGCTACACACTGGTCGCACGTGCGACAGATGGACACGGAGAAGTACAGACCAGCAGGAATCAGGGTACTGTGCCAGGCGGTGCAACCGGGTATCATCAAGTGACAGTGGTTGTTGCCTGACTATCCAATTTTCCTTTTTCCCGATTCCTCGATGAGGTGGGCTTTGCTGCCACGGCAGCAAAGCCCACCTCATCTATTTAGTCAAGAGACCCCACAGCTAAAGCTGGGGGCTTGTCCCTGACTCCGAAGAGTCGGAACGAGAGGCCGCTTGACAGGGCGACCCACTCAGAACAGGTGTACCATCCTGAGCAAGAGAGGCAATACACTTCTCTCGGATATTGTAAGCAGCATGAAGATCTGCGTTAAAGAGGCGGATCTCAGCGACCCTGCAAAAGTGCTATGTAGTGCTGTGCCAACCACGCACGCCGCAAGGCCCTCGGTTGTGTAGCGAAGCCTTGCTCGAACTCGCGAGCCTGGGGTGATACCTGCAAGATGCTGGAGTCGGGGGTAACATTCGCTTGCGAGAGGAGATACAAAGCAATTGCTTGCTGTGTAGTAGTAAGGTTGAGATGCCTGTAACTAGGAATATCTGTTACCAATCCAATTGCTATTTCTGTGGATTCCCGTCGAATGAATGACTGATCGAGCCAATCAGATGCGTGTGCTGCAAAAGGGGGCGCGACAAGAACGTTTCCAACGATGTGCCATTGATCATCACCTTCGACCGGGCGTTGATCAGCCTGGGCTGGAGCACCAGGTAAGCCGATGAGAGGAGCGGCAACACGGTTTATCAACGTTGAAAGCTGTGAAAGCTCCGCACTATATGCGGGATGAACGCATACGGGTAATGCTGCCTGACTGCACGCTGGAGTATATGAAATGAGGCGATCACTCGCAGCGTTGTACAAAAGTGGAACACGAATACCATGAATGTCAGCACTGCTGCTCGCGACTCCAGCAACACTGGCGAGAACGAGGATGACGCCACATACCGCCAATACGCCGGGATAGACCTTTCTACTGGTTATAAATCTCCTTATCGCTAAACTTGCCAGGGCAATTGCCAACAACCCGAACAGAAAGGTCAGTTGGACGATGACCAGGTCAGAACGCACACCATACCAGACGGAAACGGCAAGGCCGGCAGCAAAATTGGGGGTAAGATAACCGATAGGGTTTCCAGCAAAAGCGAGCAAGAGTAACCATTGTTCAACTGCGAGGAGACCAACGCCAACCACTGGGGCAGCAAAACGGCTCGACCATCGATCACCGATGGTAAAGCCGAGAGCAGACAGTGACAAAATTGCCACAGCACCAACGAGCGGTGGTCCAAGCAGCGGACCTCCCCACGTCGCCTGGGTTGCAGTAATCAAAAACACAACAGCACACAGTATCAGGTAAAACAGCAAACCCCAGACGGCGGTTTTCGCCCAATTGGTCACTTGCCTGGTCCATACTGTGCTCTGATCTCCGCTACGCTTACGAAATCGGCCTGCTCGCGCTCCTTCCCATGCACCAACTGCTGCTACAAACGGACCCAAAATCGTCAGGAGGCTTAGAACATCATAACTCCGGTCGTTCCAGATCGCAACCGGGTTGAACTTCCCGGCAAGCGGTGTGAGCACTATTGCCACGATGATCACGGGAGCCAGAAGCACCGTTGGGTTGTGGAGTAATTTGTGGAGGAATGTAGTACGCAATTCTTCTCTCTCTCCTTCTTCTCGTTGTACATGAGTTCATCACTCTTGTTCAGAAAAAGCATACCAGTTTCTCCTGACAGGGCGCTGACATCTCTGCCCTCTTCTTGTCAGCAAGTTGTCAGGTTTTTCAGCGATAATGTGAGGAGAGGAAGAAAGGAAAGGGAAATCAGCTATGCGTATTCTCCTGGTCGAGGATAATCGGCGTTTGAGCCATGAACTCAAGATGAGTTTAGTCGACGAAGGCTATGCCGTCGATACAGCGTTTGATGGCGTGGAAGGACAGACCTTGGCCGAGTCTACTCCCTACGATGTGCTCATTCTTGATATTTTGCTCCCAAGGAAAGATGGGCTGGAGGTGTGTCAAGATGTACGACGCCAGCACCTCAACACGCCGATTCTCCTGTTAACCGCGCGCGACACGGTGGCAGATCGTGTGCGGGGTCTGGATAGTGGGGCTGATGATTATCTAGTCAAGCCCTTTGCCCTCAGCGAACTACTCGCTCGCTTGCGAGCCTTATTCCGTCGAAATGGAGAGGAGAAGAGTGCTGTACTGCGCGTTGGTGATCTAAGCGTTGATCCTGCGAAGCATCTGGTCGAGCGGGCAGGGCAACGTATCGAACTCACTCCACGGCTCTTTACGCTGCTCGAATATTTGATGCGCCACCCCAACCAGATCCTGACACGCGAGATGATTGCGAACCATATCTGGAACTATGAGTTTACTGGTACCTTGAATGCAGTTGAGGTCTGTATGCGCCGTCTTCGCCGTCAAATCGACGAATCTTTTCCCATCAAACTCTTAGAGACTGTGCGTGGTGTGGGCTATCGCTTGCGCACACTAGAGTGAACAGAAAGGAGGCAAGCGATGCGTACTCGTCATGGGAAACAGCAAGAGAGCAACGATCAAACTTTCTTCCAAAAGATGGTTTGCCAGCTCAGCAGTATACGTGCCCGACTAACGCTCTGGTATGTCATGACAACCACAGTCGTGCTCTTGCTTTTTGGAGGATTATTATATAGCACCATCGCCAAAATGCTGCCCTTGCCCGATCATACAGTCCTCCCGCAGATCGCGCTGCAACTCTTCTTGATGGGATTGGCGATCCTGCTGTTCATTACCGTTGGTGGCTATTGGCTTGCGATCAGGGCTATGCGTCCAGTTCGTCTGGTTACCCGAACGGCACAGGAGATTGGTCGAACGGATCTGAGCCGCCGCTTCCATCTCAAACGTCGCGATGAATTGGGCGAGTTGGCAAACACGTTCGATGAGATGCTCAACCGCTTAGAAGCCGTCTTGAGCCGCCAGCGCCAGTTTACTGCCGATGCCAGCCATGAGCTACGTACTCCGCTCAGTATTCTCAATGTCGCGGCAAGCCGAGCATTGTCCCAATGGAGTAGGCCAGAGAATTATGAGCAGGCACTAGAGAGGATCGAATCGTATCGGCAGGAACTGTCCATCATTCAGGCTGAGACAGACCACATGACCCGTCTGGTCAACGACCTGTTGATACTTGCACGAGCCGATACCGGGCAGCCGATATTCACCCCTCAGGAGGTTGATGTGAGCGAAGTGACCCTTGAGGTCGTGGAGCGATTGGCTCCACTCGCCCACCAACGAGCGATAGAACTCGCTTTCGGGGAACTTCCCGAACTGCGCGTGTGTGGAGATCGTATGCTCCTGACTTTAATGATGACCAATCTCATCGACAATGCGCTCAAATATACTGCTGGTATTGGCAACCACATTCTTATCGAGGGGAGCATTGCCAGGAGGGGAGAAAAATGGTGGGGTCGGATAGGGATAGAAGACAACGGACCAGGGATCACCGAGGAACATCAGCTCCATCTCTTTGAGCGCTTTTACCGTGTAGATGCGGCACGTTCACCTCTCCAGACGGGGGAAGAAGACACTCACGAGGAAACTGCCAGTGGAAGTGGGCTCGGTCTTGCTATCGTGCAGTGGGTGGCACAGGTACATAAGGGCGAAGTTCGTCTCCTAAGCGCCGTTGGACATGGCTCATGCTTCGAAATCTGGTTGCCACTGTTGGAAGGCTCTGATACTTCAGACGAGCAAGAGACGTTCCTGTAACGATTCTGTAACGGTGCTCAAGCTATACTGGGTACAGATAGAAGTATGAAATATGAGAATGATGCATTTTACAGCGATGTCATCTTGAGCCAGAAGGAGCATTTATCATGTTTGTAACAAAAAAACATACGACATCTTCCAATAACATACAGAAATGGCGTTCAAGAGGTTTCTCTCTTCTAATAAGTCTCTTCGCTCTTGCCCTATTTGTAGCAGGAGGTTTTGAATTCTATAATGCCTGGATACTCAGAGAGCCTGGTCAGGACCCTCATCTCTGGCATATATCTGAGTTGGTAGCCCTGGCAATCCTCCTGGGAGGGACGCTGCTGACACTGTTGCGGCAACCTGAGAAGAAGCCTTTGCTGGCTCAGTTTCTTGTGCTAGGTATGAGCATCTTAGCAGTTGGTGTTATGTTCTTTGAGATTAAAGCAGCTGCGCTGTTTATCGTCTTAGGTCTGTTTATCGCACTATATCCCGATACCCGGGCCCTGCTGAGCTTCTCACGTGAGGGACGCATCAGTAAACCACTATTGGGGCTCACTGTGCTGCTGGCCTTGTTTCTGGCACCAATTGCCGTAAAAGAGATTCAATGGCAGATCATGGGCATGACCGAGAATGATGCGCATGCGCTGCTGCTCCACTGGATCGGCTCTGCCTTGCTCATGGTACTGCTCGTCCTGGCCGGTGAGTTGACGTCTATGAAGCGGCCTGGCTGGAAGCAACTGGGTATCATCACCGGACTAACCTATTGTTTTCTCGGTGTGATAGCTATGATCCTACAGAGCGGTTATGCAGGTAGTTGGGGTGGAGGCGGTGGACTCTTCGCGATCATCGCCGGTGTATGGTACATCCTGTTCACCTTGTTGGAAGCTCACAAGACGGAGCAGAAGGGTTTGACCCCTGTACCTGTTCCTGTGAACACACAGGAGGCTCTGCCAGTGCTCGATATAGGAAAATTGGATGTAACATTAACACGAAATACAAAGCAATTGGCTGAAGTATAAAGCATCGAAAGGATGACAGAGAAATGAAAGTTGTAATCTTTGGTGCGACCGGTGGTACCGGTCGCCATCTGATAGAACAAGCGCTGGCTCAGGGACACATAGTGACAGCCTTCGATCGCAATCCGACTGCGCTTACTATAGAGCATCCCAACCTCACCTTCGTTCAAGGAGACGTTTTCAACCAGGAACAGGTTGATGCTGCGGTAGCTGGACAGGACGCGGTCATCTGCGTGCTTGGGGTGAAGCCAACAGTGCAGACGCCCGTATGTTCAACGGGAACAGAGCACATCGTCGCGGCAATGCAGAAAGCGGGAGTGAAACGCTTCATCTGCCAATCGGCCTTTGTTGTAGCTGCATTGGACGGAGAGGGCAGGGAAGTGCCGTGGGTATTACCGGTCATGTTGTCATTCTCCCCAAAGACGAAAACCATGTTTGCAGACAAGGTGCGTCAGGAACAGATCGTCCGGCAAAGTGATCTTGACTGGATCATCGTACGTCCCGCAAGGTTGACTGATGGCCCCAAAACGGGTGCGTACAAATCTGGTGCACCCATGTCGATAGGTATAAATTCAAAGATAACCCGGGCTGATGTCGCTGATTTCATTCTCAAGCAGGTAAGTGATGATAGCTACCTGCACAAGGTACCGCGTCTCAGCTACTAAATATCATTGAGCAGAAGAGGTGAAACTGTATGGGAGTCAGTACCAGCGCGAGAGCTATCATCATTGGCGGAGGTATTGGTGGAGTTACGGCAGGCATTGCGTTGCAGCAAGCAGGTATCGATGTTATAGTACTCGAGCGCGCCGAAGAACTGCAAGAGGTGGGGTCTGGTTTGCCACTTTGGACAAATGCGTTGAGAGCGCTGCAAAAGCTCGGTTTAGCTGAGGCGATTGAAACGATTGGGATACCAGTAACGGCAGGGAAGATCAGCAACTGGCACGGCGGCATCCTGGCCGACTTGCGTTCGGAAGACCTCCTTGAAAGACTGGGAACGATAAGCACTGTCGTGCACCGGGCAGAACTCCTGGCAACCCTCCTCAACGCCTTTGACAAAGGAAAAGTACAACTGGGTGCGACATGTGTGGGATTCAGGCAGGATAGCGAACGTGTTTATGCTCGATTGGCCGATGGGCAGGAAATATCCGCCGATCTTCTAATTGGCGCCGATGGCCTCCACTCAACCATTCGAGCACAGTTGTTCGGCGCGCACAAACCGAGATACGCCGGGTACACATGTTGGCGTGGCGTTGCTGATATCGACGGTACAGGGCTTGAGACCTGGGCATGGGGCAAAGGCTACCAATTTGGCATCACCCCCATGACCAATGATCGAGCATACTGGTTTGCTCAACGCTACACTCCTGAGGGAATGCAGGATAAAGCGTGTGGCAGAAAGTGCGAAGTGCTCGAGCTCTTCAATGATTGGCATGACCCAATACCAGGGGTTATCCGGGCGACGAAGGAGGAGCATATTCTGCGCAATGACGTCTATGAGCAGAAGCATCTCCGCCACTGGAGCCGCGGACGTGTAACGCTCCTGGGCGACGCTGCTCATGCAATGACACCAAATTTGGGTCAGGGAGCATGTCAAGCCATTGAGGATGCCGTTGCCCTGGCAGCCTGTCTCAAGACGACATCCGACGTCGTTTCTGCTCTGAAGCTCTATGAAACACTGCGCATCAGGCGAACGAATAATATTGCACAACTCGCAAGTCTGATAGGCCGGGTTGTGCAATTGGGGAATCCTCTGGTTTCTGGCGCACGTGATGAGATAGTAAAGCGTATACCTGAGAATGTGCTATTAAAAATCCTCATGTGGATTCTCGAGTACGAAACACCTGATCTACAACCTGGAGATGCTCAGACCCCTGGTCGGGAGCTGCAAAAGCGTAGTATAGTACAATCAGAGACGCTGGAAGCTTGATCCGTTTAAA
>CATPCK010000149.1 GCA_955652655.1 uncultured Ktedonobacteraceae bacterium
GAAACCGTCCAGTTACCATATCCACCACTGGCGTAGTCGCATTGATGCTTTAGCGTATTATAACTACAGTACGTGCCAGAGATACTCCTATCGGGGTGAACCTGCCCTTGAAAGGAGAGCGGCAAGAGCCCTGCGTAACCCTGTACGAGGAACTGTACAGGGTTGTCGAAGGAAACGGTGCCTGTAAAATTGCCATTGCCTATCAACCCCGGCCCCACAGAGAAGTAGCCGCTGATGCGCGCCCCAATTTGCCGAATCTGTGTGAGGGACATGGTCGAATTGGTAGACGGTGTCGTGTATTGATCGCGAATAGTGCCCTTATAGAAACCGACCAGCATTGGATAATGTGCTGGCTTAGCTGTTGGAATTACCGTGGGCTTTGTCGTGGAACCGGCCCGCGTGGCTATCGTCCTCGGTATAGACGTTGCCGTGGGGGTGAAATGAACGACGTTGCCTGCTGTCGGCATGAAAGCAGTTCCAAAGATCACTCCAGCCAGCAGCGCGAACACAGCAAGAATTGCGAGTGGAAGGATAAATGTACGGCGCCTTCTGGTGAGGTTCTTCAGCCCCGAGAGAATTTCGCGGGGAAAAGCGGCAGTGTCAGGAGCTACAAAGCGCATCTCATTGGGGGCTGGAGCTGACGCAGGCGATGGTTCGCCATCCAGGTGCGATTTCAGTTCCTGCCAGAATTGCTTGACAGTGGCAAAACGATCGTCGCTATCTATGGCCATGGCGCGCTCGACCGCCATGGCCACTGGCATCGGAATATGCGGTGCCAGTTGTGTGACACTCCTGAGAGGATCGCCCTGCTTTTTGCCCAATTGCGTTACGCGGGCAAAGGCATCAGGAGGCACTACACCCGTCAAGAGCGTATAGATGGTGGCTCCCAGACCATAGATATCGGTGCGCGTATTGGTGCCCTGTGCGTACTGCTCTGGAGCCCCATACCCCGGAGAACAACGGCGAACAGCCATCGTTGTTGCGTCCTGATCGTATTCCTTCGCGATGCCGAAATCAACCAGTACGGCCTCATCATCGTCTCTCGGGACGATAATATTGGCAGGTTTAATATCCATATGAATGATAGGAGGATGCTGTTCATGTAAGTAGCTCACCGCATCGAAAACAGGCGCTAAGATGCTCATCACCTGAGGGAAAGAGAAGCGTTTCTGAGGTTGTTGTTGCCGCAAAAGCTCTAAGTTCGGGCCATCGATGTAGTCCATCAACAAGTAGGCGCGAGCCCATCGGTCGTCCTCAAACACACCATAAACTCTAGGGAGCGCGCGATGGTCGAGCCGCTTGAGTAGCTCACATTCGAATGCGAAGCGGTACCGTTCTTGCCTATCAGCGCCGACTACTTCTTTCAGGGCAAACACATTGGTCTGAACGCGCAGGTCTCTCACGAGATAGACAGCGCCCGCGCCTCCCTTGCCAAGCATGTCTTCTACAATATAGCGCTCTTGTATAATGCTTCCTTTTGGAAAATCTGTCGGTACGTTGTGCATCCCTTCACCTTGCGATGTAGGCACCTGTTGTGATGAGAGCCGCATAATAATCCATGTCGCTCATGAGCGGCAAGAATCTGACCAGGAAAAAGATAAGTACAGCGTGCATGCTACTATCCAGTGCATCTCTCCCGAACTAACACGATTAGCTCCACAAACAGGTTTCAGCGGGTCAGTCATTACTTGAGATGCCTGTCCACAATTTGTAGTCTCCATACCCACTCAGGTCCCCGTTATCTGCCCGTCCAGTTGGGTTTGCGCTTTTCGGCGAACGCCTTTGGCCCCTCGACAAAGTCCTGCGAGGCGAGCAGGCGCTGGAGGCGCGGCCGGTCCATGTGCATGGCTTCTTCAACGGAATACGCCAGTCCTGAGAGCGCAGCCTCCTTGGTGAGCCGCACGCTCAGGGGCGAACATTCCAGGATCTCATTGGCCCAGCGCTCGGCCGCTGCCATAAGATCCGCGCCTGGCACCACCTCGTTGACCAGGCCGAGGCGGGAGGCCTCCTGCGCCGGGATCTGCCGGCCGGTCAGCAGCATCCCCATAGCCTGTTTGAGTGGGATCTGTTGCGGCAAGCGATGCATGCCGCCCGCCCCGGCAATCAGGCCCACGCGCGGCTCGGGCAGACCGAAGCGCGCATGATCGGCGGCGATGATGAGGTCAGCTGCCAGGGCTATCTCGAAGCCCCCGCCGAGGGCGACTCCATTGACCGCCGCGATGATCGGCTTGTCGCACACGAAGCCACCAGTGATGCCACCGAAGCGCACATGCTCACTGAAATCCGGCCGCTTCTCTCCTTTGGCAGTTGCCGCGGCCGTTGCCTTGAGGTCGTTGCCTGCGGAGAACGCCCGGTTGCCCGCACCCGTTATGATGGCCACCCAGGACTCATCATCCTGCTTGAAGTCGTCAAAGGCCTTGCTCAACTCAACATTCGTATCGTAGTGGAGCGCATTCATCACCTCGGGCCGATTGATCGTCACGTAGGCGATATGTCCTTTTTTCTCATAGATTACGTACTGATAACTCATGGATGTTCCCTTTCTTTCTGCTCTCGGATGCGCTGTCCAGGTACATAGTTCCTCTTTTTGATGCCAGGCGTGTTGGCGATCTCCTCCCTTCAGAAACAAAGTACTTAAAGAGTGTCTTTTCATCCCGGCCATTGCCAGCAGGAGAGTTGGCAGCCAATGCCCTCAACAACAAGGGCGCCGGCATAATGGGCTCCTGGTGTGAGAGCATGGAGTGACCAGCGCGATGTTGCTAGAGGGTCTTCTCGACTGTCGATTAACGCAGCTGGCTCTCCTGGCGTCAGAGATACATCAAACTGACCGAGCGGAATGGAAAGTCCTTCACCTCGCGCTTTAATATAGGCTTCTTTCCGAGACCAGCAGAGGAAAAAGGCCTCTTGCTGCACGGATGTCGGCAGTGCTTTCAGCACTGCACACTCATAAGGAGAGAAGTGGTATTGAGCTAATTCCTCATAATTAATGTTGGCAAGCATGTACTCCACATCAACACCGACCTGCCGATCATAGACGAAGGCATATAGAGCGAGATCACCCGAATGGGAAAGATTGAAGTGTAAACGGGTAGGGGGATATGCAATGAAAGGTTTTCCATAACCATTACTCAAAAAACGGACCTTGCGTGGATCAATATCCAAATAATGTCCCAGCAGTGTCCTTAAAATCCCATGGGCAGCCAACCAATGAAGACGATCTTTTTCAAAGTAAAACTGATTCGCCCGCTTGACTTCTTCTTCCGAAAGAATGCGCTGCAGATAGGAGATTGTACTAAGTGGGGCTTCCAAATTGGCTCTCCATACATGGACGCCGTTTTCCACCAGTGTTACATTTTCAGGGGAAATACTCCATGGATTATTGTTGATACTCATAGAATCCTGTTTTATCACTTAATATATCTACATGAACATACTCTTAACTTCTTCGCTTAAAATTCCATGGCTTGAAGAATAGAGTAGTATTCTCACCTTATCGGCATTCCTTTTGAAGGCAATGATTGTTTGATTTCCCCCGGGTCGCTAGCCTTAACTCCTTTGTGAGAGGCAAAACGCTGAGCCATGACACCGGCCGAGTAACCAGTGGCGGTGATTATTAGTCCGGCAGCAATAGCCCCGGTCCGTGCAAAACCAGTTATGTCAAGATGCAAGGTGCCATCCATCACGCCACGAGCTATTCCACGTAGCAGAGTGCGGACGATGTAGGTCCGCTCGGTTGCAAGGCCATCTTTTGCACCAACGTATCGTGTCACGGCAGCTTTCGATAGCCCTTCTGCGAAACATCGTGACCTGAAGTAGTGCCATTTAGCACGAGAAGATGGAATGCGATGGTGAATTTTGGCTTGTGGCTCGTAGAGGAAGACCTTTTTGGGCCAGTATTGGCTCGCTCTGATGCATAATTCTGTCTCCTCGCATCCCATAGGGAGTGTTCCAATACGTCCCATATCCGTTCTAAATCCCCCAACCACTTCAAACATTTCTCGCCGATAACATGCGCAGCCACCATATGGATTTCTTACTACTATTGGCTTCTCAGGCTGGTCGCGGTAGGTACAACCCACAACCCAATAAAATTCCCTTGGAAACCAGGCCGGTCGCTTACTCAACCACTCGGGCTCAACTGTCCCGCCTACACCCAAAACCTGGGGATCCTCAAAGCATCGGTTCAACCGTTCAAGCCAATCCGGCTCCGCCGTTGCATCATCATCCAGAAATGCGATGAAGGCTCCCCCTGCAACCGCTATTCCACTGTTGCGAGCTCCAGATAATCCTTGAGTTTCGCTGTTCTCCACTACGATAACTGAGAGGTGCGCTCGCACACGCTCCAGCAGGCGCTGGTTATGGTCAACAACCACAATGATCTCTCGTGCCGGGATGCTCTGCCGGTGAAGCGATTCCACAGCCGCAACAAGGTCGAGCCAGCGCGCTTCGGTATAGGCGCAGATGATCACCGAAACATCAAGCATTGCTTCTGTCATCGTACAAACAGCCCTTCATGGAGCAGCCGCGTCATCGAAGCTGAACTCCGTCGTGCCAGTTGCCACACAGGGGTCCTGGCGCGTGCATACATCATAGCAATCATCGGTGAACTATGACCGCCAAGTAAAGCTGCCAGAGCATCTACACTGGTATCTGGTTTAACCATCAGTCGTGCTAAAGCGAAGGGGTTGGTCACCTCTGAGCTCATTGCATGTTTGACGGCACATGCCGACGTATATCCCGCCTCCTGGACCTGTCGTCGTATACTGGCGGTATAATAGCCAAAAGGATAGGCAAAACTTGATACATCCTGACCTAGATGATGTTCCAGAAGCCTTTTGCTTTGCACAATTTCATCGTAAGCTTCGGCTTGAGTAATGGTATCGAGTTGAGCATGGCTGTGACTATGACCACCGCATTCTATGCCACTTGCGCTAATTTCGCTCAACTGGTCCCAGGTGAGCATTGGACGATCCATCTCCCCTTCGTGTTGCAACCACTGACTCGTTCCATTGATAAAGGCAGTAGTGACATACAGTGTTGCTGGGAAACCGTATCGTCTGAGTACAGGTAGGGCTTCTGTATAAAAGTCAGCGAAGCCATCATCGAATGTTATAACAACAGGTCGCCTGGGGAGCTTAGAGCAATTTTGCGACAGCGCAGCCGCGAACTGGGTAACCGTAAGGGGGGTATACATGTGCTGGTGTAGATATGCCATATGCTCAGCAAACAATTGCGGCGATACCGTAAACTGCTTGAATTTCGGGCTAGCGTGGTCCGAGATGCTATGGTACATAAGGATAGGTACTTTTTTCTTCTCAGCTCGATTGAGCGTCACGCGCTCCTTCATGATCATTTTTAACACGCGCCAGCCATCGCGAAACGTACGTAACTTACTTTGGCCAAAGATCCGAGGGCGTTCTATGCTGGGGACCTCGACAATTTTCAACCCGGCCTTGTGCATACGTATATTGATCTGTGTTTCAATTTCGAAGCCAGCACAATCAAGACGTATGGCGTCAAGGCAATGTTTCCAAAAGGCGTTGTAGCCATAGCACAAGTCGCTGTAGCGTGTTCCGAAAAGTATATTGACTAATTGGCTCAACCCATAGTTCCCCAGGGAACGCAGAAAGGTGATATCATGACTTCCCCCTCCTGCTATAAAGCGCGAGCCTTTAGCAACGTCATTTCCCTGCAGCAGTGCATCAACAAAACGTGTTATCTCTCTTGGATCAGTTGACCCGTCGGCATCTATCATCACGATGATATCGCCTGTACAAGCCGCAAAGCCGACTCTAAGAGCATCTCCCTTGCCTTTGCTCTTTTGCTTGATAATCTGAATCGTTGGTAATAGTTGTTGCGCCACCGCGATGGTGTCGTCCGTTGAATCTCCGTCAACCAGGATGACTTCACTCACAATAGGCGGGATATATGGCAATACATAATGAAGGTTTTCAGCTTCATTGCGCGCTGGGATAACAACGCTTATCCGTTGAGATTGTTGATTTTCCTGCATGAATACTATCCTGACCTGTACATACACTAACTACTAAGAGCGCAACTACTAGAAGCCTGGCTCGCCGCTTCCTCTTGTAGTCGGCTCACACACGTACTCAAGCTATTGATGCTATTCTCTACAGTTACACTATTAGAGCCATCGTGAACAGGGGGAACGAGAGAACGTTTCATACCTTCAATACCATTTGATGCAAACCTATTACCTCCTCATATACTCATAAGCAATAATCATGAAAAATGAAGCGATATGATCTATAATGTTATACGACTCATATATTTGCCGTGGATTACTGGTATGTCTCTTTATTAAAGAGCTACTGTGCGCAATCATGCAAAGCAGGCATTGAAGATACGATGCTCTTTCATCACAGCAAATCATGCTTCAAGGGGGAGTGGAGCATGATGAAAGCGGGGTTTTTTCAGAAAGAGATTGTTAAACGCTACAAATGCATATAATCAAATTTTCAATGTTCACTGCTGACCTTTCTATTATAATCAGATCAGCTTTTGCGTTTTGCACAAAATCAGTATACAACATAACAAATTGTAATTCCAAAGTCAATTACTTTTCTTCCTCAATGTTGGAACGCCCTGGATATTTTTAAGTAACAGCAAAATAGTTGAGTTTTCTTAACTTTTCAGTTGAGATACCTTAACTAACTCATAGAATTTGCTTGCTACATCGGTGTATCCATAACCAGGATCTGAAATGGATTGAGTGAGACCTGGTAGCCATTAATTATCAGGGTTTGTTTGTAATCGCGTTGATTGACCAGCATCGTCTTCCTGGCCGATGCCAGAACCGTTACCGGGATATTTGAGCGATACTTTACCGTAAGGATCGGTGTTCCAGGGCCAAAGTAGTCGTAAAAGTCCTTGACCGTTTGATACCAAAGCGTCGGTTGATTATGATTGATAAGCCCTAATTGCTGGCCGTCGCCCGCCATGTATACCCCGTTTATGCCCCCTTCAAGCCCCCACATCAAAGCGTAGGATGCGCCTCCCTGCAAGGTGTAGATCATGGCGTTGGCCATGGTTGCATTAAATTGATTCGCCCCCCATAGGTGAACAGTGCCAGGATACCATTCGGCCCAGCCAAAGGGCAGCGTGGCTCCGCCATGGGATTGCTGCCTGAGCCATTTTCCGTAGTCGCTATAAAAGCGGGCGTTGCTAAAATCCGTGGTCGAACTGCCGGAATCAAATCCCCCGTCGACAACGATCAGATCTCCTCCATGTTTCGTAGCCAACCACTGCGAAGTGATCGTATCCGGAATATTGCTTGGTGCGAGACTTACATATGGTCCTCCTACCTGCGCATCCGGGCGTGCGGATTTAATCGCATCATACACCGCGTTATACATGTGCATATACTCTAACGGGTTATCCTCGAAGCCTTTTAACTCATTCCAGACCTGAAAATATTTTACATCTGGATAACGCAGCGCGACCTGCCTGGCAAGCTGGGCAAAGTCAGCAAAGTTTTGCGGATTTGGGGCCGTATTTATATCAGAATCGCTCTTCATCCAATCGGGCGCACAGCACAGGCTTATCATGAGTTTGGTGCTGCCCCCGCTGAGGTCTCTGATGTGCCGCATGACATTAACCCTCTCATCAAGAGTATCCCATACATACTGGCCCGGAGAGGGTTCTGGATTGTCAGTTCCCCATCCATCAATGAAGACGTTAAGATACCCTACAGCTTTTGATAGCAGTAGTTGCTCCGTCTGACTATGAAAATTGCTATCTACTTGCGTAAATGTAGCGCCTGGCAGAAATTGACTTGTTGTTGCGGGTTTGTTGAGAATAGTGATATCCGACGGAGCTGTTAAACGCTTGTGTTCAGGTATTTTAGGTAATTCTTTAACAGAAGAGGCATCAGCTTTAGATGTATTTGGAGACGTCCCTCCAGATACACTGAAAAGTTTTATCACCACGCCTATGAGAACTAAAATGACAAGTACGATTCCAATAAGTTTGAACTTATTCATTCACGTACGTTCCCCTTTCAAACAGAAACGCTTTGCACACCATTGAGAAAGCGCAGGTGTAGCCATTGAAAACCCCTGTTAGTTTATCTTAAAGTATATAATCTCATCTTCACATTGAGATGCCCACAAAAATGAAGACTCATTGCATGACGGCGCGGCAAATCATTAAATGGCTCGTACTACCAACCCTCCATGGCAGACAGCACTGCACTACATTATATGCCATGTATATCAAGAAATAGGCAGAAACCTGTAAAAAATGTGTAAAGCCCTCCATGGCGATGGAAAATTTTCATGAACATTTCAAAGGCGATTGCTGCTGGTGCATTCATAACTACCACTCTGCAGAGAGAGTTAATCCGGATGTTTGCCGATCATGCATTGGCTTATTGCCTGCTACGATCGCCTCATATGTGTTAGTTTTCCTGCAAGCGCAGCGAAGACCGGAAGCATGACCAAGAGCCGCATGATCGCGCTAATAATACATAAACCGATCAATATTTTAAGGATGTTTGGAGGAGACCACCTGCCGGCGTACAAGAGACCACCAGCAATAAATGCATCTATGGCAAGACTCAAGGCAATAATCAGCATCCACTCCACGGCAGCTTCAGTAAGCCGAAAGAAGTACACCACCGCCATGCCTGGACAGACAATGAGAAACAACATTAACACAGCCGGACGTATCACTGTATCTGGGAATACAAAAGTGACAAGACCAGCGCTGATAGCTATGAGTATTATAAGCAAAGGCCACAACCAGGCTAACCATGACGTACGCAACACAATTTTTCTCCCTTTGCTCCTATCTCAAGCATCGCCAGAGCACCGGCATTGCCGCGAACTTCCTCATTTGCCAGGGTTGTATTTGTATATCTGGGCATCGGTATTGCTAAATATCAGCGTGAACTTGCCAGATCTCTGCAGATCCCTCGCTAATCGATCGAGAAGGCCAGGCTGATATCCTGCGAGCTCAGCCGTCGCCCTCTGAGTGCGCGAGATCAGCAGGTAAGACTCTTTAGCTCCGCTGCCCTTTACAAACTGCAAGATAGCATTAACGTTTCTGTTAGAAACGGCATCAGGAATAACTTCATACAGCACTTCTTCGTCGTATTGCTCATAATTCACAGCTTCCCAGGGTGCGCCATCCCAGGCGGTCATGAGCAACGAACCTCGTGGAGCTATGTTGTAGAGATGCTGAACGCCAGCAATTTCCGCATTGGTCATGTAGTCCTCACGTTCATTGCCATAACGGGTGAAAAGAAAGCCGCCAATGAGCACAAGACATATGGCCCCGATTGCCAGCTGCCGCCACGGCAGCTTACTGCCGCTGGAGGCATGCCTCCCTGCTCGCGTGCGCAAGCCCAATCTTTGGCCTGCCTTCTTCCATAAAGACGTGCTCCAGGCAGGTGTGGCCCCGGCAACAGCAGCACATGGGTAAAACAAGGAGGCAGCGAAAAAGACCATCGGCGGCAAAGTAAAGAGATAGATGCGCAGGAGCATCTCCCCACCGTACGACTGAACCAGGAAGAGCGGAAAAGGTACAATTGCCAGTAAAACGAGTCTGGAATCACGATAGCCTCGAAGCAGACGACGGACCGCCCCGGCAAAGGCCAGGACCCATACGCCAAAGGTCATAAGCAGGCGTATATCGCTGATAAATGTGTGTTCCGGGCTACCTTGCTTTACGCGGCCAGCCACGTTTTCCGAAACAGAGCTGCCTATTCGCCCCACTTCGCTGAGTATCTGGTTAATGTTCCCGATTAAATATGGCTGAGCCATAAAATACAGCCAGGCAACATTGATGACGATCATTAAAATCGGCAGCCAGCGCGGAGCACAACGACCAAAGATGACCAGCGCGAGCACGCTCGCTATCATGAAAAAAGGTGTCAGCGGGTGGCTAAACACGCTGAAGAAATAGATTACTACCACACAGGCAAGCAAGACACGACGTTGGCCAGGCTGAATGGGCGACAGAAATGAGTCTGGCGCCGTGAACCAGGCATCGACCCATGACATGAGTGGCGCGAGCCGGCCAAGAAATCGCCAGTGCCGCTCGCGTCGACGTGTTAAGGGTGGCTTACTGAACCATTTCACGAGAATTGCGAGAATGACCAGGTAGAGGAAGAAGTTCAACCCCTGGGGAGAATAGTAATCCTGCGCAATCCAATTTGTTACACAAAAGAACCAGAGGGCCAACCATACAGTGCGTTTATGTGTGGTAGCCGTGGTAAAGAGTACATACATCGGCAAAAGATAGATCACATTAAAGAAAACAGCGGACCAGGGTGCATAGGGGAGGATGTCATGGTAGCCGACGATGCGCGTCAGGAAGGCGCTGAATATAAAGAAGCCGGGCCAGTTGAAGTACGCATCTAAATTAGGATCAACAGTACCTGTACGCATAATAAAGTCTGTATATCCCGCGTGCCGGTACACTACGGCAAAGCGTGGAGCCTGCTCCACCAGGGTTGTGATGCCGTAGAGCATAAAAATTAAAACTAAAAAATGGAGGAGAATAACAGGCAGCTGCTGTTTTTGGCGATTTAAAACCAGGCAAAAACTCAGGCTGATGATGACAAAGGAGATAAGGGTTGATGCTGGTAACACCGAAACCAATCCCAGGTCATTAATACGCCCTACATTTATAGCAGGGAGCGAAAGAGCCCATAGTAAGAGAGCACCCAGAGGCAGCGCCACACCGGCAATATCAAGCCAACGCGCTCCAACAGGCCTTACCTTGACTTTCTTGTCCTGCTCCTCTTCGTCTGGCTCCTCCGGCTTGACCCCATCTAGCTTCCTGGTATCCTCCTCCTCTTCGTCTGGCTCCTCCAGCTTGATCCTGTTCAGCTTCCTGGTATCCTCCTCCTCTTCATCCAGCTCCTCCGGCTTGGCCCTGTTCAGCTTCCTGGTGTCCTGCTCCCCTAGCTGTTCTCCACACTTCGCGCAAAAACTGACATTGGCGGGCAAGATGGCGTCGCATTGCGGACAGCGCCTGACTTTTACCGGTACACGCTTCTTTACTACGACGGTATCGTCTGGCTTCTTCACGCCTAGCTTCTTTACTACGACGGTATCGTCTGGCTTCTTCACGCCTAACTTCTTAACTACAACGGTATCGTCTGGCTTCTTCACGCCTAGCTTCTTTACTACAACGGTATCGTC
>CATPCK010000150.1 GCA_955652655.1 uncultured Ktedonobacteraceae bacterium
CCGATCAATCGGCGATGGGCGCGGTAAACCGGCCCCTACCCTGCGCGGGAAGGAACACGTCTGCCTCGAATCACCGATCGATCGGTGATGGTCGCGGTAAACTGGCCCTTACGGCTGATTTAATTAATGGGTTAAAGAGCATAATCGGGTTCCAACGGGGTTTTACGGCCTTTTAAGGAAGAGGGCCGGGATGATTGCTATCAGGCAGAGGATTCCGGCTGCCAGGAAGATGGCGGTGTATACCTCGTGGGCTGATGAGACAAGGTACTTCGCATATAGATTATTATACTCTGTGCTAAAAGGGGAGAGCCCGGCAGGGGGGTTGAATGCGGCCGCCAGTAGGCGGAAACGTCCAAGTCCCCAGGATGTCAGAGCGGCAAGGCCGAGGATCATTCCCACCATGCGCAGGGCTGTTACGGCTGACGAGGCCATACCGATCTGGCGCTGGCTGACGGAGTTGATGGCGGTGGTGCCGATAGGGGCGATTACGAGCCCGAAACCCAGGCCGCCGATGAGCGTGCTGACGGTAATCTGTGTCCAGTTGACGTCGAGTGGCCAGAGGTGCATCAGCCAGAAACCGATGGTCGCGGGAATCAGGCCGAGTATGGCTGTCCAGCGGCAGGTGATGCGGGCGCAGAGCCACCCTCCCAGTAACGCGCCGACGGGGATCATGGCGGTGAGTCGCAAGAGGGCGAGTCCGCTATCCAGCGGTGGGCGAGCGAGGACTGTGGCGATAAAGATTGGTATATCGGCCATGGCGATAATCAGCGCCGCGCCCACCAGCAGGCTGAGCAGCGATGTGGCTGAGAAGGCAGGCCGTTTGAAGATCGAGAGCTCGACGACTGGCCAGTTCTTGCGGCGTTCGGTGTAGATTTCCAGGGCGATGAAGCTGGCCAGGAAGACGAGGGCGGCGACCAGGAGCCAGGGATTGTTCTGGGTCGGCGCGTTTGTCGCAGTTGTTACGGTTGTAGTGGAGGTGATTTGTACTGCTTCCTGGGAGAGGCCGAGGCTAAGACAGACCAGCGAGGCGCCGAGGAGGAGGGCACCGGGCAGGTCAATGCGCTCTTTCAGGGGGACGCTGGGCGGGATGAAACGCCAGACGAAGAAGAGCAGGATGGCCACGATGGGCAGGTTGAGGTAGAAGATGGTTTGCCAGCCCCAGTTCTGTACGATGATGGATCCGTAGAGAGGGCCAAGGACTCCGCCAGCTTCTGTGACCATGCCGATCAGGCCAAGTGCGACGCTGCGGCGTTCTTCGCCGTAGAAGTCGCCAGCGATGGCCATGGCTACGGGTACAATGGCTCCGCCACCAGCAGCCTGTACAAAGCGGGCCGCGACCAGCCAGATGAGGCCAGGGGAGTTGACGTTCAGACCAATGTTCTGTAAGAACGAGAGGTCGATGGCGCTGCCGAGGATGGGGGCCAGTCCGCAGAAAAGGGAGCCGAGGGCGAAGATGGCGAGACAGATGATGAAGACACGCCTGCGCCCGTACATGTCGGAGACGCGCCCCATGAGCGGCATGGCAATAACGTAACCCAGAAGGTAGCCGCTGATGATCCAGGCGGCGCGATCGAGTTGAACTACGGGTATCTGGAGGTCTGTGATGATCTGGGGCAAGGCTGTGACGACGACCGTCTGGTCCAGCGCGGTGAGAAAAACAGCGGTACACGCTGTCAATAAGGCCAGCATGGCGGCGCGACGTTGCTGTTCCTGGTTTTCTTTGCTTATGAACATGTGGTGTTCCTAATTGTTTCTTGCAAGGGGCTGAGGGCCTTGCCGTCTTCAGTGGTAGGTATTTGTGAAACCGCCTCGGAAGCGATTTCGTATCCGTAGGGGCGGGGGAAGGGTTGTGTGGGGAAGGGACGCTTGCGTCGCCCTCGTTCTGTTCCGGTGAGCGACTTTCCCCACCTGGAAGGTCGACGCAAGCGTCCCCACTCCACCCAGCACCACTCCCGCCCCTACGGAACGGCCACTCGTTGCCCCTGTTGGCAGGGCGACGCAAGCGTCCCCACTCCACCCAGCACCACCCCCGCCCCTACGGATACGGCCACTCGTTCTGTTTCCACCTCCTTAGCCTCCATGTAGATTAGATGGGGGCTGTGATGGTGAGGCTTTCACCGAATTTCGATAGTTTGAAGGTGCGGGCGGTGTTAGCGGAATCGCCCTGGGCTGCGATGCCGGTCATTTTAATGAGATAGGGCAGGTTATCAGTTTTCCCGATGCAGGTAGTTATCTTCACGACTGAGTTCGCGGGGGCGCCACCGCCGGTGATTGCCGCGAGGTATTTAGCGTCGAGCGTGCCATCGATGCTCCAGCAAGACTTGCCGTCCACGGATGAGTCGGCTGGTGTGCTGGGATTTTGTATGTGGCCGAGGATAGCGGAGACTCCTTTGTTTGCGTCTGATAGAACGCGGGGATCGAGGAGGCCGCTGGTTTTCAGCCAGTTGTTGCTGATGGGGTCGGTGATGTACTGGTTGGCGCCGATGGTGATGATCTTCACCTGTACGACGTTGCCGATTACGAGGACGTTGGCGCTGGCCTTGAGTTTATCCGGTACGAGGATATCGCCGTCAGCGGTCTTGATAACCAGTGTGCCGCCTGTGCCGGGATTATCGACGGCGAGGTTGAAGTGGTAGGCGGTGACTTTTTGGATGGCGGCCTGGGCCCCGGTGATGAGGGTATGGGCATCGGGTGTGCTGGGCCCCGGGCTGCCACCACAGGCGGTTGCTGTGAGTATACCTACCAGCGCCAGCAGGGATAGTA
>CATPCK010000151.1 GCA_955652655.1 uncultured Ktedonobacteraceae bacterium
GTCCTCAACCTGTATTTCACGCACCGACCAGGACGAGGCCTATCTCGTTGGACAGGCTGCCATTCAGGCGCTCCTGCAGGGTGAGACCGACAAAATGGTGACGCTGGTACGCCATACAGAACCTGCCTATTATTGCAGTACAGCATTCGTGGAACTGGCAAAGATCGCCAACGTCCAACAGTTAATGCCCGCTCACTACCTGGATGAAAACAAAACCATGGTAACGCAGGCTTTCTATGACTATGCGTTGCCACTCATTGGCGAGTCACTATCTGATCACGCAAAACTGGAAAAAACGAAGGTGCAATTATGACGACTCTTAAACGAGCAATTCTTGTGGTCCTCGACGGCGTCGGAGCGGGCGCCAATCCAGATGCACATGCCTACGGCGATGATGGAGCCAGTTCGCTGGAACACTGCGCGCAAGCGATTGGAGGTCTCGCTCTCCCAAACCTGGGAAGCATAGGTATAGGAAACATTACTCCCATTAAGGGGACCCCTCCGACGGATCATGCTCGCGGAGCATATGGCCGTATGGCCGAAGCTGCTGCAGGCAAAGACAGCACAACCGGCCACTGGGAAATGACCGGTGTTGTCCTGCAAAAACCCTTACCCACCTATCCACATGGCTTTCCTCCTGACCTCGTAGAAGCCTTCGAGCAGGCCATTGGACGCAAAGTCATCGGCAACAAGGTTGCTTCCGGAACAGAGATTATCAAAGAACTGGGCGAAGAGCATGTGCGTACTGGCTATCCTATCCTCTACACGTCCGCCGATAGCGTCTTTCAACTTGCCGCGCACCAGGACGTAATTCCCCTTCAGGAACTGTACCATATGTGCGAAATTGCTCGACATATGCTTACAGGAGACAACGCCGTCGGACGGGTTATTGCCCGCCCATTCATAGGAACCCCAGGATCTTTCAAACGCACTGAACATCGTCGCGATTTCTCGCTCCAGCCGCTCGGCACGACACTTCTCGACCTCCTCAAGACCAATGGCAAGGATGTCATCGGTCTGGGCAAAATTGAGGATCTTTTCGCTGGACGCGGGCTGACACAGCGGGACCATACCGAAACCAATAGCGATAGCATGCAAGCGACACTGCACTGGCTCGAACAGGATTTTAACGGGCTGCTCTTTGTGAACCTGGTAGAGTTTGACATGCTGTGGGGCCACCGTCGCGATAGTGAGGGTTACGCGCAAGCATTGCGCGATGTCGATACATGGTTCGCACAGGTACAACAGGTCATGCGGCCAGAGGATGCCATCTTCTTCACCGCCGATCATGGCGTAGACCCAACGTATCATGGCACCGATCATACCCGTGAACAAGTGCCACTCCTGGCATATGGTGCGCCTGTTCGAGCAGGAGCGAATCTCGGCACTCGTTCTACTTTTGCTGATCTGGGTCAAACATTAGCACAGGCATTTGGTGTTGGACAATTGGCAGCGGGAACCAGCTTTGCACACGAGTTAGGACTTCTATGACGGAGACACAAAGCAACAAAACAGCAGGACAGGCACAAGACGACTTCCTGCGAGGCGATCGCATCTACCTGCGGCGTCCCACTATGAACGATGCGGAAAGGATATTCCACTGGGAACGTGATGATGAAGTCTGGCGCTATGATCCACATCGCCCGTTCTCAAACAGCATGGCGGAATTTTTACCCGTTTTTGAACGCAACTATATACGTGGCAACGGGCGTCAATTCTGGTTTATCATTGAAGACGAGAAGCACATCCCTATTGGCACCATCACCTATTTCAACATCGATTATCGCCTTGGGCAGGTAGAAATCGGTCTTGGCCTGGGCGAAAAAAATCGTTGGGGCAAAGGCTACGGGCATGACGCGATCCGCGCGTTGGTGAAGTACCTCTTTTCTCTCCCCGGGCTGACGCGCATTTACGCGGAAACCGCCCTTGCCAATCGTCCCTCTCGACACGCCTTCGCCAAGGCGAACTTTGTCGAGGTCAACCAGATCTATGATCCCCGCAGCTCAGGAGAACCCTGGGTACTCTTAGAAATTCGCAAGCAGAGGAAGGATTATTTCAAAGAATGAATACAGCACATGTACCCGTTGATCCAGAAATCTTTCATGCCTATGATGTTCGCGGCATCTATGGCGAAAACTTGACTGACGATGTGGCCTATCGCATAGGCCGAGCCGCGGCACAGTATTTACAAGTCCCAGATATTGCGGTCGGCCGCGATATGCGCCTCTCCTCACCACAATTAGCCGCCGCCATGATGCGTGGTATTACCGACCAGGGGGTCAATGCTATCGACCTGGGTATGACGACGACCGATGGCCTCTATTTCGCCGTTGGAAAATTTAACTTTCCCGCAGGTGCAATGATTACTGCGTCACACAACCCGGGAAAATATAACGGGATAAAATTCTGCCGCGCGCAAGCATTTCCTATCAGCCTCGAGTCAGGACTTAGCGATATCCGTGACCTGGCAGTAAGCGGAAAGTACGCCGAGCCAGCCTCCAAAGGCCAGGTGATCAAACGCGACATCACCGATGATTATGTCAAACACGCTCTGACATTTATCGATGTATCCAGGATCAGTCCGCTTAAAGTCGTCATCGACGCTGGCAACGGTATGGCCGGTTTGATCATGCCAAAAGTCTTCCAGCATCTCCCCTGCGAGCTCGTTCCGCTTTATTTTGAATTAGACGGCAACTTCCCCCACCATCCTGCCAGCCCCATCGAGCCTGAGAACATGGTGGATGTGCAAAAGAAGGTACGCGAAGTAGGAGCCGACCTGGGTGCAGCCTTCGATGGGGACGCTGACCGCATGTTCCCCGTCGATGAACATGGCGACCTGGTGGACGGTTCTAAGGTGATAGCTGCGGTATCTAATAGCCTTCTCCATAAGTTTCCTGGTTCAACTATCCTCTACAACCTGATTGTCTCCAAGAGCGTGCCAGAGCTCATTAACAAATTAGGAGGCAAGGCTATACGCACACGCGTGGGACATTCCTATATCAAAGCAGAGATGCGCCAGTACAATGCCATCTTTGGTGGAGAACACTCCGGCCATTTCTACTTCCGTGACAACTGGTTTGCCGACTCGGGCCTGATCGCTTTACTCATTTTGCTCGAACTTGTCTCGGTCGAGAACAAGCCGCTCTCCGAAATACTCAAGCCGCTCGATCACGGCTTCCGCAGCGGCGAAATTAATAGCACTGTCACAGATGCACAGGGCAAAATGCATGCGCTGGAGGAACGCTTCGGTAAAAATGCTAATTCCGTCGATCACCTGGATGGGGTAACCCTCGATTTTGGCGACTGGTGGTTTAATGTGCGTCCATCGAATACTGAGCCTCTCCTCCGCTTAAATCTCGAAGCGAACAGTCGCGAGTTGATGGAGCAGAAGCGTGACGAGGTCCTCGCATTTATTCGCCAGTAAAAAACCTGAAAGACAAGCAAGGGAGTGTCCCGCTGGCTCTATAAGTTACCTGGACACTCCCTTGCTTGTCTTTCAGGTAATCATCTCCCTAAAGCGACACTGAATATTCATTCCCTGCACTGGTGTATTGAATCAGGAAGTCAATAGTAATCGACCCCAAACCAGCCGGTCCTGTGAACACCACTCTCCCATTTACCCCCTTCGCACCAGCGTTGAAGGTATAGGGAAGGGTGTTATCAACCGGCGGATGAGGCGGCCCACCATTATAAATCAGCCGCACATAGTCATAGCCAAAGCCGGGCGACACCTTATCCCCATTGGGATTACTGACGCTGAAGTTCAAGACGTAATATTGCTGACCAGCCTTGGCCTGGTTCCCGCGGTAAGCATAGCGAATGTCCACGCGCGACAGGTGATATGTCAAATAAAGCGGCGCATTATGGGGAAAGCCATAATTGATGTCGAGAGATTGTGGCACTGATCTGTCTTTATAAATCTCAGGATGGAATGCCCCACTAAATGGTATCGTTACCAGGTATTCGCCTATCACTGTAGAACCAAGCTGCAGCTTTAAGGTATCAAGCCGCATCCCCCTGGGAACAGAAAAGTCGATCCATCCGGTTTCGCTAGTTCTTGCTTGGGGTCCAACTGAGAGGGTTACATTAGTAGGGCTGATTGGATCAAGCTTAGGGGCAATCAGGCGAGCAACATCGTAATAGATGACAGAAATCTGCTCAGTAGATGGATTTGTGACTTTCATATTTAAACGTACTATAGCCGGGCCCGTTTGAATACCGTCATCAGCAAAAGAGGTTGCATATTGTGCATTGAGTACAGTATAAGCTAAACCAGCATAAGATGCCGTCCGATTCACATTAAATGAAAGTGCCGGTACCGGTGTTGGAGCAGGATTGAAAGAAATTTTTACATTTTTTAGCCAGCCCAGGGCGGTAGAGCTGACGAGGGCTAGCACAATTATCCCCACTATGATCAGACAGCTGAACAAGAGCCACTGCCTGGAAGGATTGGCTCTTTTGCGAAAATTCGTGCCCTGGAGCACAGGCGTCTTCTCTTGAAATACTGGTGGATCCGGGATTGTTGGTGTCTTTTTTACCATAAACATGCCTTCCTTCTTGCGGATCGTTTTTCCCCACTTCTATTGTATCAAGTTTTGGCAACACTTAATAGCCCTACGCCTACAAATTCTTGATTCGCCCCCAGGCGTCATTCTTGACACCCCGTTTGGATAGTGTTAGCATGACTTCAGTTAAATAGCAGACCTTCCTGATAGGTATGAGTACCGCAAAGGATCACCCCTACTATAAACGAACTGCCTTGATCGGTACCTTCGTAGTATAGTAGGAGCGATCCCTTGCGGTCGCCCTGCTGTATTTGTCACAAGGAGATTTTTTTAGTGAAAATCCATGAATATCAAGCCAAAGATATTCTGGCACGCTACGGCGTCCCTATCCAGCCGGGACGTGTAGCTTATACGCCAGACGAGGCTGAAGCTATTGCTCGCGAACTCGGCGGGCCGGTCGTCATTAAAGCCCAGGTATACGTCGGCGGCCGCGGCAAAGCGGGTGGCATCCAGTTCGGCGATACGCCAGAACAGGCGCGCGCAGCCGCGGCGAAAGTATTAGGCATGGATATCAAAGGGCTGACCGTCGAAAAGGTCCTTGTCGTCTCCAAAATAAATATTCAAGAGGAATACTATCTTGGCATCGTCCTGGATCGCAAGTCTCAGGCGCCCATCGTGATGGTCTCAAAAGAGGGTGGCATCGATATCGAAGAGGTGGCCGCAAAAACCCCTGAAAAGATCATTAAACAACCCATCGACATGCGCTGGGGCCTGCGCCCTTTTGAAGCACGCGATATCCTTGCACGAGCCAGGCTCCCTCATCAAGTCATCGGGAAAGGCGGCGCCATTCTCACTGCGCTGGCCAAAGCCTTTATAGAAAGTGATGCCAGTCTGGCCGAAATCAATCCACTGGTGCTTACCTCCGAGGGACAGGTGCAGGCAGCCGATGCCAAGATTCTTATCGATGACAACGGCCTCTTCCGTCAGAAAGAATATGCCTCGTGGGCAGAGTCAGAAGAGTCTAATCCATTAGAGTATGAGGCCAGGCAGGAAGGTCTGACCTATGTGAAACTGGATGGCAATGTCGGGATCATCGGTAACGGCGCTGGACTTGTCATGACCACGCTTGATATGGTGGCTCGCGTCGGCGGTAAGCCCGCTAATTTCCTCGATATCGGCGGAGGAGCAAAGGCCGAAGTCATGTATAAAGCTCTCTCCTTTGTGGCGCGCGATCCACAGGTCAGGGGTATACTCGTCAATATCTTCGGCGGCATTACACGTGGTGAAGAGGTGGCAAAGGGAGTCATAATGGCACAGGCTGAACTTCCTAAAGGTATGCCTATCGTCGTTCGTTTGTCGGGTACCGGTGCGGAAGAGGGAAAAGCACTGTTGAAAGACGCTGGACTTGACTGGGGTAAAGACATGCGCGAGGCGGCTCAAAAAATCGTCGCCGCAATTGGATAAACGAATAAAGGGAAACAAAGAGCATGAGTATTCTATTAGATAGATCGACGCGGGTGATTGTACAGGGCATAACCGGGCGCGAAGGATTGTTTCATACACGTAATATGAAGACCGCGGGAACAAATATCGTTGGCGGTGTGACCCCCGGCAAGGGCGGTACGACGGCTGAAGGTGTTCCAGTCTTTGATACCGTTGCCGAAGCAAAGGCAGCCACGGATGCTGAAGCCAGCTGTATTTTCGTACCACCTGCAGGTGCCGCCGATGCGATTATGGAAGCGGCCAGCGCTGGCATAAGCCTCATCGTCTGTATCACTGAGGGCATACCCGTTATTGATATGACCCGTGCTATGATCGTTGTACGTGAGCATGGAGCGCGACTGATCGGCCCTAATTGTCCCGGTATGTGTACCCCAGGCCATGGCAAGATCGGCATTATCCCCTACCAGATCTTCAAACCCGGTCCCGTCGGTTTTATCTCACGCTCAGGCACGCTGACATATGAGGTTGTCGCCTTGCTCACCGAAGCAGGGATTGGCCAATCTACCTGCATTGGTATTGGCGGTGACCCCATTATTGGCTCGACATTCGCCGATTACTTGAAGCTCTTCGAGTCCGACCCGGATACCAAAGCCGTTGTCATGTGTGGCGAAATCGGTGGAAGCGACGAGGAAGACGCGGCAGAGTTCATCAAAACGATGAGCAAACCCGTAGTAGCCTTCGTCTCAGGGCGTACTGCCCCACCGGGGAAACGCATGGGGCACGCTGGCGCAATCATCTCCGGTAATACAGGTACAGCGCAAGGAAAGGTTACCGCGTTACAGGCAGCAAATGTCCCTGTAGCAGACACCATCTTTGAGATCCCCGACCTGGTTAAAAAAGCTCTTTCCGCATTATAATAAACTAAGGAGTGAGTATTGAAAGCATGCACGATGTGGCGCATGCCTCCCGGCAAAATTACACAGAAAAGCTGTCTAAAAAAGGAAAAGCATGACCACCGCGCTGATCTATGACCCTATTTTTTTAGAGCACATTACCCCTCCAAAACACCCGGAGAGGCCGCAGCGCCTCGAAATGGCGATAAAAGTTCTAGAAGCCCTGGGCTGGCTGCAGCGGGATGGACTGGTCAACATTCCACCACGTGAAGCTACCGAGGATGAACTGGCTACCGTGCACGACCGCGCATATATACGACAGGTCAAAGAGGTAGCCGAGGAGGTTGCCAGGGAAGAGCAACAAGGAGGCCGTAAGACTCGATTTTTTGCTACCGACACCTACATCTCCGCGCAGTCCTACGCGGTGGCCATTAAGGCTGCTGGCGCTCCTCTGACCGCGATCGATGCCATCATGAGCGGCGAGGTTGACAACGCCTACTGCCTGGTGCGTCCTCCTGGTCACCATGCCTTACCTGATGAAGCCATGGGCTTCTGCCTCTTCAACAACGTGGCCATTGCCGCTCAATATGCGCTCGACCGCCATGGCCTTGAACGAGTGATGATTATAGACTACGATGTCCATCACGGGAATGGTATACAGGATATATTTTATACTGACCCGCGCGTACTCTATTTTTCTGTTCATCAAGCGCCTTTCTATCCCGGCACTGGACACTCCGACGAGCTTGGTGAAGGGGCGGGCCTGGGTACAACCATCAATGTTCCACTGCCGGCAACGGTCGGTTACGAGGTCTACGAACCCGTCTTTCGACAGGTCATGGCACACGCCGCTGACCGTTTTGATCCACAGCTAATCCTGGTTTCGGCTGGCTTTGATGCACACTGGAATGACCCGCTTGGTCAGATGAATCTCTCCACCGCTGGCTTTGCGCAGCTCACCAAATTGATCATCGACCTCGCTCAAACCCTCTGCAATGGCCGCCTGGTAATAGTGCAGGAGGGGGGCTATAACCTCGATGTCATGGGTGCTTGTGTCGCCACCTGTATCAACCTGCTCCTGGGTGACGACGCGGCGGTGGATAGCCTTGGTGCTGGACCAGACGCAGAGAAAGAGTTCCATCTCAATTCAGAAGTCCTGGTAGCCGAACTACGCCGCATTCACAAGTTAACGGGCTATCGTATGCGCAATGCCCCTAAACCCGATATCGAGCGCTTACGCCGTGAAATGAAAGGACCGCAAGCGTAGCTTGGGATGAGACGAATAATATCACGTGGCCCGGAAGAAATTCAACGATTGACCGTCGACGACCTTGCCCAGGTCAAGCGCTTGCTCCAGACGTCTGAATACGTCTACCAACGCTTTACACCGGAAGAGCTCCCAACCTTGCTCTCACATTATCCAGCTCTGGGCGCCTTTTATGGCTCTTCGCTACATGGTTTTATTCTCTCTCAGACCGTTAATGCACCATCAGCCTGGATCGGTGGATTCTGCGTCAGCTGGACTGAGAGCAAATCATACCTCAAGATCCTGAACACCCTCCTCGAACATCTGACCCCACTCTTGATCAAAAGGAGCGTACACTATCTTCACTACTCAGGCAATGATGCACAACAGGATTGGCTGCGCGACGTCTTGTTAACGAGAGGCTTCATCCCCTATCGCTCGCTCTACTCCTACGACAAGTTTGATTATTTTATCCCTTCTTTTGGAAATCAAGCAATCACCATCCGTCCGGTCGAGGAGCGCGATATACCCGCCCTGCTCGCGATCGATGAAGTTTGCTTCGAGGAATTATGGCGCTACGATAGCATCTCATTTCATGATATTGCCACCACACATCCCTATTTCATTGTCGCGGAACTCCACGGCAACGTCATCGGCTACCAGTTCAACGCGCTGGATGGAGATTACGGCTACCTCGTGCGCATCGCCGTCCATCCATCCGCGAGCGGGCAAGGAATCGGTGTACGCCTCATGGCCGAAGCCATCCACTTCTTTGAGCATGCTCGCGTGACTCGCATTATGCTCAACACGCAGGATGACAACATTCGCGCCCACCGGCTTTACGAGTGGTTCGGTTTCGTGCGCATTCAACAGAAAGGGTTCGTATTGAGGAAGGCATTGTGAGGACTAATCAATCGAACCATCACACTAACCCCAACAATGACCACACCGCCAATGGAGCCGACTTATTTTTTACCTGTAGCGGAGCGAGGTGCGACGCCATCACATGCTGGCGCACCTGGAGAAACGTCGCGTGATTGAGTAGGATATTATTATCTGAGGCGTTCGATTGAAGACGCGCCGCCACGTTCACCACATCTCCAATCGCTGTGTAGTTCTGCAAACGCCCCGTTGATCCCAGGTTACCGACAACGCCCAGGCCCGTATTCACCCCAAAACCAAAGGCCAGCGGTATCTCCTGCGGGTGATCCTGTTGATACTTCTGCACCGCTTTTCTCATGTTCCAGGCAGCCCGTACCGCGCGCAGCGCGTGATCTTCCTGCAACAGCGGTGCATTAAAAATGGCCATCAAAGCATCGCCCATGAAGGCTGTCAGCGTACCCTCTTCATGCCAGATCTCCTCGACCATAATCCCCAGGTAACTGTTGAGCAGATTCATCATCTCCTCGGGAGCCATTCTCTCACTTAACATGGTATACCCACGAATGTCAGCGAAGACCACTGAGATCTCCTTGGTCTCTCCCCCCAGGTTCAGCGCCATCGGGTCTTTGATCAGTTGTTGCACTACGTTCGGGTGAACGTAGCGTTCAAAAATGCGTCGCACCTGCTTTACCTGGGCCTCCGAACGTTTCAGTTCGGTCCGGTCATCGATCACCAGCGCCATACCAATGTAGTTGTTCTGAGTATCGAGCAGCGCGGAAACATAGAGATTGAGGTTCACCTCGCCAGCGCCGGGAATGTCACAATCGACCGAATTCGTGACCATCGTGCCATGCTCATGCTGTACCCTGGCATTTTGCAGCAATTCGCTGATGCCAACCTGCGGTCTGGCGGCAAAAACGTCCCGGTGGTGCCTCCCTATCGCGCCCTTCGGATCCATGCGTAGGGTCTTCGCAGCTGCACCATTAAAGGTCGTGACGATGCCTGACGAATCGGTAGTAATAACGCCGTTCGCTATGGAGGCGAAGATATTATCCATGTACTGTTTATCTTCGTTAACCTGGCGTATGGTCCTGGTCAAGTCGGCAAAGAGA
>CATPCK010000152.1 GCA_955652655.1 uncultured Ktedonobacteraceae bacterium
GCCATGCTGCATGAGATCCCTACCAGGTCTGCATGCCACGGATCATCGGATGTTGTCTCCGTATCCAGCGCGAAGGCTCCGGCATCATACATGCTTTTGATCAGTACCTGCAAAGAATCTTCGCTGTTTACGACCATCGTATTGGTCGCTTTTGTCGTATTCTCGTCAGTGATATGAATCGGCGTTCCCTGTGGCTCTCCGGGCGCTCCTGCAAGACTCGGCAGTCGCAGTCTCCGCACAACCTCCTGTGCTGGTTCATTGAAGCCAAAAAGATTCAATTGTTCAGGACCATCCGATAGCGCTGGCTCGCCTGCCTCGTCCTTGACTTGCTCTTCTCCACCCGCTTTATTCATCGCCTTTTTGGTAACCGTGTCGGTCAGGATTACTTCAGCATCGTCTGCAGGTGGTGGAGGTGGTGCCATGATAGGGACAATACCTACCGGCGGAGCTAGCAATAAATCCTCTTCCTGTTCCGGGATAGGCTCTGCTTTCTCTCGAACTACTTCTCTATGGGCTCTTTCTCCCTCATAGCCATTGGATGCATCACTGTCCTCTCCTGCTGAAGGGATGCCTAGTTGGCGAAAGAGCGATAGCACTTTCTCCACCATGGTGCGAAATTCCAATTCGCGGAAAATTGCCAGCACCTTATCCTGGTTCATATGTTCGGGACGACAGGCTTCCAGGTCGAGCTGTACCGGTACATCCAACACGATTGTAGCGAGAAATTTAGATTGTTTGGCCTGCTCACTATGCTCTTGCAGCAGCTTCTGCTCTTTCGGCTTTAATTCGTCCAGGTGCGTGAGGATATTTTCCAGGCTTCCGTATTCAGCAATGAGTTTACTGGCCGTTTTCTCACCAATGCCTGGCACACCAGGAATGTTATCCGATTTGTCGCCAACCAGTCCTTTATAATCAGGCAGCTTGTCGGGCTCAAATCCATAACGAGCCTTTACACCCTCTTCGTCATACTCCGTGATCTCTGAGATGCCTCGTTTGGCCACCTTGACCACCACATGTTCGTTGACAAGTTGCAGCGTATCCATGTCGCCTGTATAGATAATCGTCTCCACTCCCTGTTGGTTTGCCTGTACCGAGAGCGTCCCCAATACATCGTCTGCCTCAAAACCATCTTTTTCATAGATTGGGATGCCAAATGCCTCAACAACTTCATGGATACGTGAAAATTGCGGTCTTATATTATCGGGTAATGTTGGTCTATGGGCCTTGTATTCGATAAATTGCTCATGCCGGAAGGTTGGTGAGGGCCGATCAAACGTCATGGCAATATAATCTGGCTTCTCCTCCAACAGTGCTTTCATAAGCATAGACGTGAAACCAAAAGTAGCATTGACATGCTCACCCTTACTGTTCGTCAATGTCTCCGGAACGGCGTGAAAAGCCCGGTGAATGATGGCATGGCCATCTATCAACACTAATTTCTTGCGTTTCGCATTGGACATATCCGAACGTTCTCCTGAGAGTTCTTCAGTTTCCTGGTCATGTATCTGGTTTATTGTCATAACATCATTCCTTTAAGTCAGGCCCGCTTTCGTTGGTATACCCACTCGTCATGGCAGGATAGTGCTGCTCTGTCGCCTTTCCTGCTTTTGCATCCCTCTAAGCCAATACCCGGTAGCTCCCCTTTAAACCACCTTCCCAGACACAAAGGCTGGCACTGGACGCCCCACCAGTAGTAGAGTTTACCATCGCAAAGATGAATTGGGTTACATCGCGCAGTGGTACATTTTCCCAGTTGGGGTGTCGAAACCACTCGATCAGTGCAGGGGTAATTTCTCCAGGGGCTGGCATCGCCAACCGGGCCGTCCAGCTCGCCGTGTTAAGGTAGCTCTGTGTCCCATTGCTTATAGAATCGATACGTACCATATGTGTATGGCCCGCAATGGCGTATCTCAGGGTTGGGTCCTGTTTGAGCGCAGCTTGCATACCTGTCGCTACCCCTTCCCCCATCTCATATGTTGTCGGAGTACAGATTGCAGCGACGGCCTCAACGAGCGGTAACTTGAGAGCCTCTCGTAACATATCGAATTCTATCATCGTCGTAGTCTGTGCCTGCTGATTGCCCACGTTTCCAGGTTCGACCCAATCCGGCTTGCGAGACGACATTTCCTGTTGTAAAGCAGCAAAATCGATGATCGCCTGTTCAAACAGCTTGCCAGGAATACACTCTTCACCTGGAGCGAGGCCCGCTAATGCCTTTCTTGGCTCCGAAAACAGGTCCATTGTCAGTTTAGCTGTCTCTACGATGATCTCTGGATTAAGTAGACAAAGCAGCCCTATCTGCCGCATACTATTCATTGATGGTTCAAATCGATCGAAGTAAGCATAATTTATACTGATAGGGTGAGCAGCGTGTTGGAAATAATGAGAACCAACAGGTAAAATAATGGTACTGGGATTGAGATCGAGAGGTTGTCCATTTTCGTTCCAGATTTCGCGAATAGCATGATTCCAAAAATCGTAATGATTGCCGTGCTCAATATACACATCTGGTAGTGGGCGATAGTAACGCGTTGGACAGAAGGACACCCTCTCCGTCACGTGTTCGCCACCAATAGCCGTGAAGATATCCTCGCGTACCTTTGCAAACCGCAATTCAATATCGTGATTACCGGTGATGAAGGTCACATGCCGTCCTGGCGTCTCAATAAACCGCCGCAGCGCCTCAAAGAAAGGAGTATGAGCTGCTATGATCTTATTCAGCTTTTCCACGCTTGTTGAGATATCACTTATCCCTCCAGTATCGTAGGGCGCTGTTGCCAGGAAATCAAAACAGTCTCCATTGATCACGAGCTCGATTTCATCAGCATGTCCCAAAGGTCCAGCAGTGCCTGCTGCGGAAGTCAATCCTTCAAAGGCGGCTTGCTGCCTTTCGCCAAAACCATCGAGAATAGTATGATCATAGGCGAGGTGAAGATCACTGATAATTAACGTAATATTGGACATGAGTATCCTTTCTGATCCCTATTCTGATAGCACCTTGTTAAATCGGTAATGGAAGTGGGGCCTTGTGGAGTATCCACCAATATGTGCCACTCTCACGTTTATTGCATTTTAGTATGTTTCCGTCCAGATGTATAGTCTAGTTAACTGCCAAGCAATAATTTGACCTTTTTCTCGTTTTATCGTCTAATCTCTACAGAGAGTATGTAAGTTTGAAGAAAAATAAACTGCCATTCGCTTAATACTAGTATGTCACGTATTAGTTGAAGATGGAGGTATATAGTAACTTATGTTCTCCTGTCAGACTAATTGAGCATTTATTATCTATAACTTTGTTGTCTTATTAATGAGTGCTCAATTATAGGTAAAGGTTATTTCATGGCTTGATGTAATACCGTATAGTACAGCATTAGGAGATACTGCTATGGCAGAGAAAATGGATGAACTTTTGACTGTGAGTGAGGTCGCGCGTCGTTTGCGCGTAGATGACACTACCGTCAGGAGATGGATCAAAAGCGGGGCATTAGAAGCTATAACGCTGCCACATAAGGGAAAAAGGCAAGCGTACAGGGTCAAAAAATCTACTCTCGATACACTGCTGAAAACTCCTAACCTACCCACCTGACGCCTCTTTCAATTACCTCGACAAGAAATCTGGAGCTTTGAAAGATGCTTACGAGGGCATCTTTAAAGCTCCCTATGTGTTCTACCCGTCGATACCTCTCACAGAAAGCAGAACCTGCTTCCCTGTCATGTCAATTAGCTCCCCTGCTTCCTGAACCGGTTACTGCTGCAAACCGCTCACTACGCGGGCATACTTTTCTGCCAATGCCTGTGCCTGGTCGCTCGAAACAGATTCAGCAAAGACGTGGAATAGGGGTCGATCAGCATCAGGCAAAACAAGTACCCACTCTTTGCCCAGGTCGATCTTGATGCCGTCAATTGGTTTAGAGCGACGTTCCCGGTACTGCTCGCTCAGGATGCGCATCACTTTGCCTTTGTGTTCCCAGGGACAGGTAACCTGCGTGCTACTCAGGTAGTACGTTGGCAAATCATCCACTACTTCAGAAAGCCGCATCTGGAAGGTTGCTAGCAGTTCAAGCAGCTTCGCGATTGCCAGCATCCCATCAAAGACCGGGTGGAGGCTGGGGAAAATAAAGCCACCCTGACCATCCCCAACCAGTACAACTCCATCTCGTCCAGCGGCGGACATCATCGCGTGCCGTAATACTTTGGTGTGTTGAATATTCCCTTCGTAGCGCTTAGCGATATATTGCAACGCGCTGGGCGCGTTTACAGGAGCCGCCACCGTAGCACCTCTATTCTGGCGCAAGATCAGGCTGGTCATCACGGCCAACATCCGGGTGCCATCGAGAACTCGTCCTCGATCATCGACGACCGCGATGTTTTCTCCTCCCTGGTCAATGCGCACCCCCATATCAGCGTTCAGACCGTCGGTAATCGTTGCCAGGCGCTGCATATCCTTCTCAATCTCATCTACGCTTCTCACGGAGCGCGCCTCATCCATGCTGGTGTTCAATACAACCAGATCGCATCCCAGGCGATTAAAAATCCCTGGAAGTAATTGAATGGTGCTGCCGTTGGCATAGTCTACCACCAGTTGGAATTTCCGTTTCCTCACAACCTCGTGATCGACAACCTTCGCGAAGCCTTCCAGGTAACTACTCAATACCTCTGCGTTCTCGAGTACTTCAATCGCACCAACCTCATCCACATCGACGCGGCGGAAATCTTCACGGAAGAAGAGATTCTCTAGCTTGCGTTCAGTCGTCTTGTTGATATCCAGGCCGTACTGGTCAAAGAACTTGATGTCGATGATCCGCTTATCATGGGGCGAGAGGCGTACATGTATCCCACCGACAGCATCGGAGTTACGGATAATATAGCGAGCTACTGGGATAGGGACCTGGCTAATGTCATGCACATTGACACCGGCCGAGGGTAAACCTGCAATCACCGCGCGCTTAATCATGCGTGGCGTACGGTGATACGAATCGCGATTGATGCACACGACAGAGCCTTTGGGGAGTATTGCTCCATAGGCCGCGCCAAGTCGAGTGGCAAATTCAGGTGTCAGATCTACATTGACCAGCCCCGTCACGCCAAAGCGGCTAAAGAGTCCTCGTCGCCCCTGCGAACCCCAAATAATGCTTGTATTGATAACCGCACCCGCTTCGATCTCCTTGTCAGGCCATACCTTCACATTCGGTTGAATAATAGCCCCTTCCTGGATCGTGGAATTATCGCCTATCACCGAGCCTTCGAACATCACTGCTTTGCTCTTGATGCCAGTAGAAGACCCCACCAGCGCTCCCCGTAATTCTGCCCGTTCTCCAATGTAGGAATTATTCCAGACAATGCTACGATCAACCTGTGCGCGCTCGTCAATGATGGTGTAGTGGCCTATCGTACTCGGGCCATGAATGATTGCGCCAGCTTTGATCTTACAGTCATGGGCCAGGTAAATCGGCCCAATCAACTGTGCATCATCCGCGATTTCAACCCCTTCTTCACGCCAGATATTGCCGCTGAGTTTCTTCGCCGGTATCTCGACTTTCACTCGCCCCTGTAAAACATCGGCATTTGCGCGCATATATTCCGAGATATTTCCTACATCGCACCAGTAGCCGCTTTCGGCAACGTACCCGTAAATAGGATCCCCATTTCTAAGCATCATCGGGAAGAGTTCCTGGCTGAAATCAAACTGTTTATTTTTCTCAAAGTACGAGAAAATCTTCGGATCCAGCACATAGATACCTGTATTGATCGTGTCGCTAAAAACCTCTCCCCAACTCGGCTTCTCCAGGAACTCAGTGATATGACCATCCTGGTTGGTGATAATCACGCCGTACTCCAAAGGATTATGCACATGCGCCAGCAAGAGGGTAGCCAGCGATTTTTTTTCCTGGTGGTAGTTGATGATGTCTGTTACATTATAGTCAGTGAGCGCATCGCCACTGATCACAAGGAATGGTTCCGTCAGTTGATCTTCCGCATTTTTGACGCTACCCGCGGTTCCCAGCGGAACATCCTCACGTGAGTAGGTAATGCGCATACCAAATTGCGAACCGTTGCCGAAATAATCTTCGATGTTGCTTGCTAAATACTGGACAGTTATTACTACCTCTGTAATACCGTGACGTTTGAGAAGGTTGAGGATATGTTCCATTACTGGTTTGCCAGCAATAGGGACCATGGGCTTTGGGCGCCTTATCGTCAATGGTCTTAGCCTCGATCCTTCCCCACCGGCCATAACAACCGCTTTCATGGAGGCCTCCTGGCAGCGCGGGGTCCCCAAAGCTGCAAATTCCGCCTCAGGAACTCCGGTGATTCAACGACTATAGATGTAGAAACGGCGTGGCACAACATGCCACGCCGTCCCAACTGCTTTGTTTGCCTCTTGTATTGTACTACATCAAAAAAGCATGCGGCAAGAAGAAAGAGCAGGGCAATTTCTCATAGTTGCATATCAGGTGATCGCCCCAGGTATACGTGAGCCTTCTCCTCATTCCTACCAATCACTTAATCGACCGTGTTCGACAAGCCAGCGAACGAAACGATGATAGTTCGTTTCCTCCGTTGCCTGTCTCACTTCATACTCCTCGCGCAATTGAATCAGTCTGCTGGCCTCCTCTACCGTAAATCCCTCATCTAGGAGGGCGTCGATGAGCAGGTCTATGTATTGCTGCATTGCAAAGTCCTCCCTCTAACAAAATGTCCAGGCAGATGAACGAACGCACCACAAAACGAAATTGGGTAGACACATATGCCGGCTTTGACATATGCAAATCTATCTTGTACTGTGACCTGGTAGTATACAACTGTGGATACTGGAGTAACACGGGGCGTAGCGTAGCACTTTCTCATCTACTATACTATCCCCAGGGATGCTACTATACAAAGTATAGCAGAAAGTAGTGTATCCGCGCAAGGGGTGGGTAGTTTCTACGAATTGGCTTGTAAAGAGGGGTTGTTGGCTGCGAATTTCGCAGAAATCTTTCTCTCTTTTTTGATTTTTTCCTTGTCCTAGGAAATACTACTGCTGTTTAACCCTCACATGTATTTCCTTCTTGGGGAGTTGGTGCCTCATACCTATCCATACCACTGGCGAGAGTTTTGCGAGACCTCCTGGGAGGAGCATTTACGAGAGGAAGAGAACCATCAACATACATAGCTAAAGCACAACCAAATCTTAACCAGATCATCACCGTCTTGCTCTTCCCTTAATGTATCTATTTCTTGCACAATAAACGCCGGAGCTATGGATACCCTTTTCATACACTACGAAGCACAACCGACTATCCTCGCGCGTTGTTTTGTTAACGCATCAGTGTTATTTTGAAAGTGAGGTCATGCTATGCATTTCTCTGCTCGTTCGATGCGAAGTATCGCGCTTCCACTCATCGCCCTTGTCGCGCTCGTTGGCACACTTGTAGTAAGTACATCATTGCGAACACCTACTATCCACGCTGCTGGCGCTTCCTCCCATGAAGGATTCTATCAGCAGACGAACCTCGTCTCAGACATTCCCGGTATGGCTAAGTTTACCGATCCAAATTTGAAGAACCCCTGGGGAATTTCCCATAGTCCCACCAGCCCCTGGTGGGTCTCGGACAATGGCGCAGGCGTGTCCACGCTCTATGAGGGGAATGGCACCCCGTTCCCGCCAGGCTCCCCACTCGTCGTCACCATCCCGGCGCCAGGAGGCGCACCTGGTGGCACACCAACCGGCAATGTCTTCAACCCCGTCAACAGCACAAACCCTGACGACTTTGTCGTCAGTGAAAAAGGGAAAGCTGGGCCAAGCATTTTCATGTTTGCGACCGAAGATGGCACGATTGCTGGCTGGAACCCCAATGTCGACCTGACCCATGCCATCATCGCGGTGGATCGCTCGACTGTCGGTAAGGGTGCCGTCTACAAGGGGCTTGCTTTTGGCCGCAGCGACAATCGTGAGTTCATCTACGCCACCAATTTCCGCTTCGGCACCGTAGAGATGTTCAATGCCCATTTTAAGCTGGTCCGTTCCTTCACCGACAAGAAGCTGGCGAATGATTGTCCGCTCCCCGGCCAATGTTTCGCTCCTTTCGGCATTCAGAACATCGATGGCAAACTCTATGTCACCTATGCTCTGCAGAAACCGGACAAGCATGATGATCTGGCGGGCCCAGGCAATGGCTTCGTCGATATCTTCGACACCGAGGGACATCTCCTCCGACGTTTCGCCGCGCACGGCACGCTCAACTCCCCCTGGGGCCTGGCTCTCGCCCCTGACAACTTCGGTCGATTCAGCGATGACCTGCTGGTCGGCAACTTCGGCGATGGCCGTATCAATGCCTTCGATCGCCACTCGGGTCACTTCGAGGGTCAACTGAAAGACCGGTCAGGCAAACGCATTACGATTAGTGGTCTGTGGGGACTAGCCTTTGGCAATGGTAAGCTCGCAGGCGAAACTGACGAACTCTTCTTCTCCGCCGGGATCAACGACGAGGCAAATGGCCTCTTCGGCAAGATCGAGCACGAAAAATAGGACATTCACGCTATCCTCTCCCCTGACATCCACTCA
>CATPCK010000153.1 GCA_955652655.1 uncultured Ktedonobacteraceae bacterium
AAACACCTCGAAACGCTCAAGAGGAACCTGGTGCCGTAAAGCTTTGTGCTGCACAGCCTCTAAAAAATCCTTGGATTGTTGGATGTGCTCCAAGCGGGCTCCCTTACCTCTCACCTGAGGCACAGAAATCAGGGAGAGTGAAACGAGTGTGGCATGATGACTCGCCGCCAGGAGCACGACTGCTTCGATGGCATCCATCTCCACCCCATGCGTGAAGGGCAGCAGCAAGCGAGTTGTTCTGTTCATCTCTTTATGCTCAGCTAAATGGTATACAAAGACAAGAGGCCTTTGTTTTCTCTACCATAGCTCAGCGGAGGTCAAGATGCTCTACAGAGAGCGGGGGAATTACTCAAAATTCGCTCAAGATTTCTCTGAACTTCTAACGGCGTTCAGTACTCTTGAGCCATGTCTTACTTTGGATATTGTAAGATGTATAGTAAGAAGCGAGTTTTTGGAAGGGGAAAGGCTGGCAAAATGTCGTGCTTTCATGCGCGACGGCTATTACAGGTACACTGGTTGAAATGGTGCTGGTGGCTACGGGGGCGTTCTCTTACCTTCATCCTGATTTCATTGGAGTTCCCTACTGGCTCCCTTGTATTTATGCTTGCGCGTCCCTGGCAGTAGGAGATATGGGACGGTATCTAATTCTTTCATCCACGACAAGGGGTTTTACATGAAGCGACCTAACAACAGGAACTGGACACTGGAGACACTACTGGTACATGGGCATGAACGAGAGCGAGAAGAGGGGGGGAGTCGTAAAGGGGTGCCGACGGTACAGCCTATTTATACAAGTACGACGTATCTTCACTACAACGCTGAGACACTTGACCAGGCTTTCGATGATAGTATGTCGGGGGAAGAGGGCAAGATGGCCTTTGTCTATGCGCGACAAGGGAACCCGAATGCTTATGCTCTAGAGACGGTGTTGGCACAGGCTGAAGGGGGTGTTGGCGCAATAGCATTTGGCTCTGGTATGGCAGCGATACATGCTGCACTACTGACGGCGGGGCTCGTGGCAGGCAGCAAGATTCTGGCAGCAAAAGACCTCTATGGGGCAACAACCAGCCTGTTGCGGCAGGCGTTTGTGCCGCTGGGGGTTGAAGTGGTGACGCATGATCTGTACGGACCCAACGCTGACGATATTATTCGCGCAGAGCAACCCGACGTGGTTTACGTGGAGACGCTTTCAAATCCACTGGTTAAAGTCATTGATCTTGACGTTATCAGCGCGGCGGCGAGGGAGGTCGGGGCGGTCAGCGTGGTGGATAGCACTTTTACGACGCCATTCCTGGTAAGGCCGATTGAGCATGGATTTGACCTGGTGGTGCACAGCGCGACGAAGTATCTCGGCGGCCATGGCGATAGTACGGCAGGGGTGGTGATCAGCGCGAAACGTTCATTACAGGATCAACTACGGAACTATGCTATTATCCTGGGTGCAATGCTTAGCCCGTTCGAGTCTCACCTGATTAAACGGGGTTTACAGACGCTGGCGCTGCGCATGGAGCGGCACTGCGGCAACGCGCTGAAGGTGGCTCAGTTCTTGCGAGAACACGAGGCAGTGGCGAAGGTGCATTATCCAGGTTTGCCGGATCATCCACAACACGAGCTAGCGACAACTCTGCTTGGTGAGGGAAGGTATGGTGGGCTGCTTTCTTTTGAATTGAAGGGGCAGTCGCGGGAAGCGGTGTTTCGCTTTATGGACAGGTTGCGGCTCTTTCTGCCTGCGACAACGCTGGGTGATGCCTGGTCGCTGGTGAGCTATCCAACGATGTCGTCACACAGGAATTTACCGGAGGCCGAACGCAGGGCTATCGGGATTACGGAGGGTTGTGTTCGATTGTCGGTGGGGATAGAGGATGTGGGTGATATCATTGGGGATCTGGAGAGGGCGTTGGAGGGGTGATGCGTATTGGGCGACCGCAAGGGTCGCCCCTACAATTAGCCAACCATTGGCGTGGAAAACTATTGCTCTGTAGTGGCTGTCTCTTTAGCAGCTGCTACTTGCGCTTCCTCTGGTTTCTGAGCAGTCTCGAGATCAATCTCGATAGTCACCTCATCACTCACGAGCCAGCCGCCAGCTTCAAGCGCCTGGTTCCAGTTGAGGTTCCAGTCTTTGCGGTTAACCTTTGCTTTTGCAGTTAAGCCCGCTACCGTTATACCCCATGGATTTTTACCCTGACCCAGGTATTCTGCTTTGAACGTTACCGGACGGGTTACGCCGCGCATTGTCAGGTCTCCTGTTACATTGTACTCGTTGCCGCCGGTGTGCTCGACTTTGGTGCTCTTAAAAGTAAGGGTTGGATAATTTTGCACGTCGAAGAAATCTGGTGAGCGAAGATGGCCATCGCGTTTCTCATCACGGGTGTCTATGCTTGCTGCATCGACCTGTGCATCGACCCACGAATTTTGCGGGTTTTGTTCATCAATGTGAAGATGACCGCTGAGAACTTTAAATTGTCCTCGTACAGTGCTGAACATCATGTGTTTCACAGAAAAGGTGGCTTGCGAATGGGCTGGATCAATTTCCCAGGGCATGTGGATACTCCTTCGTAGGCTCTTGTTTCGGTAGAGCCTCATATATAACGCTTTGTTGTCAAAGGAAAGTAATTCATCAGGATGAGTTCCTATAAAATACTCACTTCCCTACAGTTACTAATTATATGTTAGGAAATTACTATTGTCAAGGATATATTTGAGTCTGGTATTGACGTTCTTTTTGTACGTTGCTATACTGCGACAGACCGTTTGGTTTGCAGAAGGTACACATGAGCTGTGCAGTGGATTATCTGACGAGGTTTATCAAAACGAGCTTTCACATGTAATTTTGAATCTTAGGAAGAAGGGAACAAACTTGGGAACATATTCGATTGCTGTCTTAGCGGGGGACGGTATCGGCCCCGAGGTTACAGAGGAGGCTGTGCGTGTCCTGGGAGCAGTTGCCAGGCGCTATGGGCATGTTTTTAAGACGA
>CATPCK010000154.1 GCA_955652655.1 uncultured Ktedonobacteraceae bacterium
AGAAACACCTACTACATCTGGGCCATTCTCGGCATTGTGATGGTTGGTATCACACTGGGCCGCTCGTTACGAGCCAACCTGGATAGCCCAACACACGACCAGTTGAACTTAGGACCCCTTAACCTGCAGCCCTCAGAACTGCTAAAAATCTTTCTCGTTATCTTTATTGCCGCCTATTTGAGCAAAAATATCGATGAATTTGCCGGAGATGACTTCCGCATCGGCACCTTACGCCTCCCACTCCCCCCGGCAAAAATCCTCATAACCTTGTTGATCATGCTCGGCCTCGCTCTTCTCCTCTTCCTGGGAGTTCGCGAACTGGGTCTTGCTCTCCTCATCTATGGTATCTTCCTTTGCATGATCTACCTCGGCAGTGGCAAAATTCGCTATGTTGTCAGCGGCCTGGTAATATTCTTTATCCTTGGCTTGATCGGCTACAAGCTCTTCAGCTACGTTCGCCTACGCTTCGACACCCTTGGTATCAATATCCTTAACTGGACAGCGCAAAGCGAAAACATTTATCAAAATAAAGGGGGGTTCCAGATCATACAGGGCCTTATTGCTTTAGCAAACGGAGGCATCATTGGCACCGGCATTGGCCTGGGGCACCCCACCTTTGTCCCGGTTGTTCAGTCCGATATGATCTTTACTGCCTTAGGTGAAGAGCTCGGCCTCGCAGGCGTCTTCGCTATCCTCGGCATCTATCTGCTGCTCATCTACCGCGGCTTTCGTATCGCCATGGAGACAACCGATACCTTCAGTAAATTGTTGGCTTCTGGTCTGACCTCGATTTTCGCCATTCAGACCATCATCATTATCGCGGGCAATATGAAAATTCTTCCCTTGACCGGTATCCCTTTGCCTTTCCTGAGCTACGGCGGTAGTTCGATTATTGCCAACTATATCATCATCGGCATCCTGCTCCGTATCTCCCATAATACAGCTATGGAGCGCGAAGGACTAGCCTGATTGGTGTATCTTTGCGTTTCTGCTTGTCTCTTGACGTAACACATGCTATACTTTCTCGCAGTGTAGAAGTAGAGTTGTGATTTTCAGCATCATAAGGGAAGCGGCTACATGGGTCAATATCAACAATGGTTGCATTATCGTGAAGTTGATAAACAGCTCCAGACTCAATTAGAGACGCTCGAGCGAGAACTGGCGCAACTTCAAGGCAGTGCCCAATCTGCAGCACATCCTGATCAGCTATCACAAGATGCCATCTCCTCTGAAACCTGGCCAGCAGAGAAGCCAGCATTCGAGAGTACGTTGCTCACTAAGAACAAAATAATACGTGCCCTTGCAGACAGCTTCAACGGTGAATCGCCAGCGCCAACCATCGAGCACACCGGCATCTCCGCCAACAAGCCAGTACCAAATGTGCCCGGAGAAACGATCTCATCCGCGCTCTTTGCCTGGAGTAACTTACCAGATTTTGACGCGCCCGAAATGCCCATGGAAGCGCAAGTGACCAATTCGCAACAGTTCAACCCTGACTTCGAACAGGCACTCCCGCGTATTCCCCATCAAGAGATGGCGCTGCTGCCAGATGATATGAGCTCCTTCATCAATGAACATACACTGACCGACCCACAAATCGAACTGCCGTGGTGGCTGCGCAATATCGCGGTCAACTCAAGAACCGATCTTTCCAATAGGCCCATCGACCATGAAAGCATGCGCACCAATCGCCTTGTACAACGCTGGCTAGAACGTTGGGGGCACCTGCCCTCGTCACAAAACAGCCGTGGAGAGGACAATCATGAGTAATGCGCCAGGACAATATACTCCCGACGAGATCAATCACGTTTTTGCAAACCTCCAACCCCACGATGTTGAGCAGTTTTATGCTGTTTATCAACAGTGGCTGCGCCAGCACAACATAGCGAACCTGCAAGCATACATCGAAACCCTGCGCAACCAAATCGCAAAAAATAACCTGCTTATAAAGCAGGTGCAACCCTCATCAATCGCTCTCTCCAGCCTCGCCCGCCTCCAGTCCAACGGTGTAACTGACCTGGACCTCCTGGATCGTATGTTGGATCGAGGCGAAGCGTGGCTCGACAGCGCCATGCAGCATCTTGATTACTGCGAGCGATTTGATTTCATTCGTGGTAATTACACAGAGTGGTGCGAGCATGCATTAGAAGGCGCCTACGATTGGATTGACTCAATGCAGAAGCTTGACGCTGTCGATGCCGTCGATGCTGCTGACACCGCGAGCAATGACAAAATATCGACAGCATCAACTGCCGCTTCAACACCCGCGGCTCCCACAAGCCTCCAACCAGGTGGGCTGCTCAACGAAGCCACCGAGGAAATATTCCTCCAGAAACTGATGAGCGAGGAAGATCTTTCCCTTCTGGACACAGCGCAGGAAATCGCCGTTGTACCATCTCCTGCACAAGAAGAGGCTCTTGACACTCCAACTGAAGTTGTCGCGTCCTCCGTCTCTATAGAACCAGTACCACTCTCTGCACAAATCGAGCAGCAACCCGCGACCGGCGAGGG
>CATPCK010000155.1 GCA_955652655.1 uncultured Ktedonobacteraceae bacterium
AGATGCCTCTATAAGCCGCTTCACGCAATTTATAGAGCCTCTGCGACTCAATGGTCAATAAAGAGATGAAAGATCACCAGCAACGCTTTTATCATCCTTAACCGAGTAATACGAGCCATACTTGCACAGTAGTATCACCACTCGCCGAAGCGATGTACTTGCCGTTAGGGACCAGGCCGCACTATGCACGTAGAAGGTATGACCCCTGTAGGTCACAGTCTGGAAAGAAGGTTGGGAAGCAAAGAAATAACGGGTCAAGGGAATTGCTGCTACTGCCAAGCCCAAACCTCCTATGCCGACTAAAACGATTCGCCGCGTATATCGTCTTTGCTTCTGCTTCTCTGCGGCTTTCTCTCGCTCTCGCTCGGCGATACTGGCTTGAAGAAACGTTTCTTCGTTTTGACTGGGTATGTTTTGAGTTCTCCAGGCTTGTGCCTCCAAAAGCTGTGAGCCTCGATAAAGTCGATCAGTCGGTTTGCTGACATGTATCCACGCAGCCACATCCTCACTGAGTTTCTTTTGGAGACGAATGTCCTCATAGGCCTCACCCAACCAGTTATGCAAGCGCGCCCACTTGCTTATCAAGGCTTCATGGCTCACCTCTATCGTTGCAGTTCCAGTAATGGTGTTGGTGGTGAGTAACCGTGCTGCTGTAAAGGTCCTCATGACCTCTTGTAACAAGACCATCTCGTTGGCATTTGTCAGGGTCAATTCTGAGAGGGGAGCACGACGCCTGGTCGCATCTTGCTCAAGCGTCCCTACATCGAACAAGAGGTCTCCGACCAAATTTGCTTCAAAGGTCAGTTGCACGTCAGGCAGCCGCGCCGGTTGTTCGATCACTTCTCTGAAATCGTTCATTTCCAGAGAAAACATGACGACACGACGCGCTTCAATCAATCGCCCGATCTCAGGATACCGAAGTGGACGGTCATAGAAGTCAGCTCGCATCGTGAGTAGTGCGATGACAGAACCACCAGGTTCCGTGATGGCGGTGATCAAAATATCAAGAAAGTGTCGTCGTTCGTCTTCGCTGCTCGTTTGGGTAAAGAGTTCTTCAAACTGATCAATGAAGAGCACGGCCTTTGTATCTGGCCCTTTCACCAGAGAAGTCATGAGTAAGTGCAATCCCCGTGTAGAGTCGGCTTGGAGGTCTTCAGAGATGCTGGAGAGACTGCGCACAGGAAAGTGATGGGAAAGTGTGAGCGTCAAGGCTTCAAGGGGGTGTTTCCCTGGCACCATCGGGTCGAGATAGAGCCAGTCGCGGCTTGCAGGAAGTACTCCCTGTTGCATTTGGTAGAGCAGACCTGCCATGACAACGCTCGACTTGCCCGAACCACTTGCTCCAATCACCGCCAACAAGCGCGAGGATGCCTCATCTTGGCGCTCCGTAGCAAGCATCTGCTGGACCGATTGCACCAGTTCATGAACAAGGCGACTGCGCCCAAAGAAATCGCATGCATCCTCAATGCGAAAGGCGAGCAGGCCTTTATAGGGGTTGCGTGGTTCAAAATCAGTCGATGGTACAGGGGGAAGTGATGCGGAGATTTCCTTAAACGTTCGCTGGACGGTTTGCACGATCTCAGGAAGTGCTGCTTGATAGCGGGACTCACGTACATCAATATGTTGTATGCTGCCTAGACCGAGTCTGTCAAGAGGTTTGTGTAAATACCTTTTTCCCCGCAATGTCTGAGCTTCGCTCTATCCACACTTGTGTTCTCAAGAGATTTGACAGTCCAATAGGGTATTGTGGCTCGTTCGCTTTCAGCATCTCTTTTTTCCTAAGTATGTAGACGTGAGCGGACCCTCTTTTTCGCGTGCATTGTCTATTTAGCGCTAGTGGTTTAACCACTGAGATTTGATAAGACATGGAGAGGTGTCGCATCCTCTCTCTTAATTCTCAAGCTCGTCTATTTTCTCCTGGGCATCAGGGATAAAGTGCAAACCCTTGCGTTCCTCCCTCTCTCTGATAAAGTCGCTTGCAACTTCGAAACGTGCATCTCTTATGGGAGTGTGTCCAGCAGCTCTTTGCCACAGGCAAAAATCACATAGGTAGCTCCACCACCGTCGATGAATATGTCGGTCACAGAAGCTTTGATGGCATTTCCGGCAGGTCTTCACAGCAGCAGAGGTGCATTCTGGATAGTGGCATTGAGACTCAGATGGTTTTGTATCTTGCATAGGAATACTCCATTCCATAGGTGCATTCGGAACACTATCTCCTGCACTTTGAACAATGATGCGTGTACTCTTCCCTTTTCAAAAGAGCGCTTACTCTTCTAAACGACAGACAGGATGAGAAATCCAATGGCTCGTTCAGAATAGTGGACACAGGGAAATGGTCCGAAAACTTGTATGTAATGGTAACTCATCAGTTTATCTTGGTCGGGCTACTAGGCTGCCGCTATTTTGGACAACATTGAGTAACGAGTGGTTGCTCATCTGGGAAAACGCTCAGCGAATTCCACCGCAAAGCGATTGAGTGCTGCTTTCCAGTCACGGATGGGCATCGTCCACTTCTTGGCAATAGTGCGCATCGCCAGGTAGACCACTTTGTAGACCGCCTCATCGGAGGGAAAAATGCGATGATTGCGCGTCACTTTGCGCAGCGACATATTGACCGACTCAATCGCATTGGTGGTGTAGATCACCTTGCGAATGTCCTCGGGGAAGGCAAAAAGTGGGATCACGCGAGTCCAATGCGCCCGCCACGACTTGCTGATATTCGGATAGAGTGCATCCCATTTCTCGGCAAACAGTTCCAGATTGAACTCGGCTTCCGCCTCGGTGCTGGCCGAGTAAATCGCTTTGAGGTCAGTCGCCACCACTTTCATGTGCTTATACGAGACGTAGCGCAACGAGTTGCGCATCAGATGCACCATGCACAATTGCACGCGCGTCTGTGGATAGACGGTCTCAATGGCTTCGGGCAAGCCGGTGAGCCCATCCACACACGCAATAAAGATATCCTTGACGCCTCGGTTCTGCAACTCGGTGAGCACCGACAACCAGAACTTCGCCCCTTCAGTTTGGGCCATCCACATGCCCAGCAGTTCCTTCTGTCCGTCCAAGTTGACCGCCAGCACCAGGTAGAGGGCTTTCTTGAGCACCCGCTGGTTCTCGCGTACATTGACCACAAGGCAGTCGACATAGACAATCGGATAGACCGGCTCTAAAGGACGCGTCTGCCACTGGCGCACCTCGTCCATCACCGCCTCGGTCACGTTGAAAATCAGTGCCGGTGACACTTCCACTCCATAGAGTTCTTGCAGTTGCGCCTGGATATCCCGTGTGGTCATACCCCGTGCATACAGGGCCAGGATTTTCACATCAAAGCCTTCTAAGCGGGTCTGACCCTTTTTGACGAGCTGAGGCTCGTACGTGCTTTGCCGGTCACGAGGCACCTCGATGTCCACATGCCCCTGCTCTCCTTTGAGTGTTTTCTGACTATGCCTGTTGCGGCTGTTGCCCGTCGCATTGCCCTTGTGTCCATGTTTCGGGTAGCCCAGATGGGTGTCCAATTCCGTTTCCAAACAGCGTTCAACCACGGCTTTGGTCAGCTCTTTGAGCAGGCCCCCTCTCCCAGGATTTCCTGGGGCGTCTCGTAGTCTTTGAGTAATTCATCGATCAGTTCGCGTCGAATGGTCATCTTTTCCTCCTCATAAAGTCCTTATCGGTTTAGGCTCTGACCATTTACACAAACTATTATACAGTCTCCTTTATGGAGCGCTGTCGGGTTGAAAAAGTGGCCTATGCCCAGGAGAGTGTTAATAGACAGGGGATTGGTACAGGATATTGGGAAGAGGAGTAGTGTGACGTGGGTCGTTTTCTAGAGTCTATGTGGGGTATGACAACGATTCGATCAAAATTGGGCCATTTGACATAACTTGAACATGCC
>CATPCK010000156.1 GCA_955652655.1 uncultured Ktedonobacteraceae bacterium
ATATAGTGTAATTATAACATGAGCAGGATTGAAAGTCGATGTTTCCTGTTACTACTAACACAGATGGGTAGTTGTACTTATCTTGTTTTTCTCCTCCTTTTTGTGCATACTGATTACAAACCCAACTAAGATGCTGTAGAATAAATAATCCAATGATCTAACAAACGTTTGTTAGACGAGAAGCTAAAAGATAAGGAGATTTCAGATGGAGAACGCTGAACTATATACATCTACAATTCGCGTTCGTTTGAGTGCAAGCGATGCACATTACGGCGGTCAATTGGTAAATGGGGCACACATGCTCTCGCTTTTTGGTGATGTAGCAACAGAGCTTGCTATTCTATGTGATGGTGATGAGGGCCTGCTGGTAGGTTATGAGAACATCGAGTTTCTAGCGCCACTCTATGCAGGAGACTTTGTTGAAGTCATTGGGCGGATCACAAAGATTGGACGCACCTCACGACGCATGGAGCTTGAAGCTCGAAAGGTAATCTGTGCCAGGCGCGATATCAGTGATTCTGCTGCTGATATCTTAGAAACGCCCATAGTTATTGGACGAGCCATTGGTACAACGGTCGTAAAGGTTGAGCAACAGCGTAGAAAACATACCTACTCATAAAGTCAGGTCTATTCTATGGGTATTCATACTGCCACATTTCTGCTAAAATAGCGGTATGACGCAGAAAAAAGTTGAAGACAACCTATATCTACGACAAGAAGGCCGCTCAGTGCGAGACAATATTCGCGCAGCCGCTGTGCAACTATTTGCGGAGTATGGATATCATGCAGCACCTCTACGCGACATTGCTCGCATGGCAGGTATTCAAGCGGCGAGCATCTACTATCATTATGCTAACAAAGAAGCTTTGCTCGTCGAAATTATGGAAACTCATATGCGACATTTGAACGCCAATCTGGAACGTATTCTACGCGAACAGCACGACCCTCTAAAACGGCTCTATGAGGCCATAGCGAACCACATTCGATTGCATACAAGTTACAAAAGTGAGTTTTTCATCATTGATACCGAAATTCGTGCCCTTGAGGGAGAGAACCGTCGTTATATACTTTCTTTGCGTGATCACTATGAGTCACTGCTCCAGGAATTACTACAAGACGGTATGGAACAAGGTACTTTTCGATTGAGTGATATCAAAGTTACATCATACGCCATTATTGCCATGTGCACAGAAGTATCCACATGGTTTCGCCCTAGTGGTCGTCTTAGCGTACAACAAGTAATTGATATGTACAGCCAGATGATTACTCAGGGATTGCTCTCACTATCCCCAGGTGCTCAAAGTCTGGAGGAATCAGAGCGTACTTGATTCCTTGTTTCTGGAGTAAAAGCTCAAATACATCAAGAATATAACTGAGTGGAACGCGAGCAGTGATCAGTGCTTCGATGTCAATGAAACGACCGGCAATAAGTTCTAATGCTTGCTGAAAGAATAAGGGAGTATGGTGAAATACTCCTTTAATGGTCAATTCCCCATAGTGCAAAGGGCGTGTCTCAATTGAAACTTGTGTTCCTGAAGGGCAGCCACCGAAAAAGTTGATGAGCCCTCCCGGACGTGCCATCTTGGCTGCAAGCGTCCATGTTTCTGGAGTCCCTACTGCTTCGATAACAACATCCGCTCCACGCTGAGTATCTGTCTTGTTTCGGACGGCCTCGACTTGCTCTTGAGAAGATAGACCATTCACATCGATAACAACATCCACTCCAAAGTGCCGGGCCACAGCAAGTCGTTGGGTTCCTCTACCCGTGATAATGACTCGAGCACCGCGAAGTTTGGCTATAGCAGCTAGCAAAAGGCCCAGTGGACCCGCGCCCAGTATAACGACAGTGTCTCCTGGCTTGATATCGCTTGCTTCAATGCCATGCAGGGCACAAGCTAATGGCTCTGTTAAGGCTGCAGCGATAAAGGATGTATTTGACGGAAGTATATAGAGGTTTTGGCGAACTATAGGCTCTGGAACTAGGAGATACTCTGCGTAAGCCCCGTTAAGGAATATGAGATTTTCGCAGAGACTATAGCGTCCAAGTCGGCAATAGAAACAATGTTGACATGGCGCAGAATTTGCTACAACAACGGCATCACCTTCTTGAAATTGCGTCACATTCTTATCAACTGCCGCTACGATACCAGAAACCTCATGGCCGAAGCCAGCAGGTACATCATGAAAGAGTAACGGGTGACCTCGACGGAAGGCTTTGACATCAGTGCCACATGTGGTGGCCGCTACAACCTTTACCAGAATCTCACCATTTGCCGGTTGAGGAATAGGGCGTTCCTCTAGCCGAACATCCATTGGACCGTAAAATAGAGCAGCTAGCATAATTATATTGTTTCCTCTCTATAAGCAAGTCAGTATTCTCATGTGTTGTTCAGAATTCTTTAAAAGAGTATAATACACTGGACTTGCAAGACAAGCTGGATATTAAAATATGTACAGCGGAATGTCAGTGCTGCGCTATTTTTGTCATCCATAAGAGAGAACTGGAGAATGTGCAATGAGTTCACCGAGCCGTATCTGTCCTCAATGTGGTATCCCTCTGGCTTCAAATGAG
>CATPCK010000157.1 GCA_955652655.1 uncultured Ktedonobacteraceae bacterium
CCATTGACGTTGAGCATCAGACCCGTGATGTAGTTGCCATCCACAACCAGGTAGCGGACAGCACGAGCTATCTCTTGGGAATGCCAACCGGATTTATTTTAATAGTACTTGATGCACATACGAATGTCAACTAAAAGCAGAACAAAGCAGGCTCTCAGGATAGTTGTCCATGAGAGCCTGCTTTGTTCTCTAATACAGAGATACTTTATTTCGAGCGCGGTTCCAGCCAACTCCTGACCTTTGGCCAGAGCGTTTTCTTAGCATCCGATCCGGTTAACAGCCCGACATGCCCAGCATCAAGAACAAAAAATTCTTTATCGTCGCTCGAGATGATATTCATGGTGGCTTCTGCCTGTGGGAGAGTACAGATATGGTCCTTTTTCCCTGCGATATTCAGAACAGAGGAGCTAATCTTAGAGAGATCTACACTCAACCCTCGAAGCTTGATTTCACCCTTGATAAGCTTGTTTTGCTGGTAAAATTCGCGAATCCACTGGCGAAATGCTGCCCCGGGGAAGGGTATACCATCGTTCACCCACTTGTTCATGGCCAACCAGGTATCCATTGATTTACCCTGTAAAACGCGATCCCACATCGTGACATAGGAACCTACATAGTTGGTGACGGGTTTAGCCATACGATTTCCAGTGTCGATGAGTTCACCAGGAATATTCCCAAATGCCTCCACCATATGATCTGGGTTAAAGAATTTTTCGCTAGTCCACAACCCGTAGAGCCCTGTGTTCTCCTGGGAAAAATCAATAGGGGCAGTGAGCAGTATCAAATTTCTAAGAGGTTTGCCTGGGAAAAGCGCTGCGTACATTGCAGCCATCGTTCCGCCCATACAGTAACCCAGTATAGTAATCTCCTCAGCCTTAGATGTTCTCAGTACCTTTTTTACTGCGCGCGGTAAATAGTCCAGGACATAATTTTCAAAGGTAAGATTGCTGTCCTCGTCTCCTGGTATGCCCCAGTCGAGTATGAAGATATCAAAACCATTGTTTACCAGATACTCTATGAGGCTGTTACCTGGCATCAGGTCTAATACATAAGGCCGATTGATGAGAGCATACACCAACAAAATCGGCACGGGAAACCTTTTTTCAATCGACGGTTCATAGCGGTAAAGCTTCGCCTTGTTCTTCGTCCAGATTATCTCTTTTGGTGTCTGTCCCGTTTCAGCTCTTGCCCCTTCGAAAATAATCTGCAAACCTGCTTTATATTTCTTGATATTGTTTTGCATATCATCCGTTATCGTATTTTCCCTGGTCATTTCGCCCTCCTCTTTGCTGCTGTGTATCAACACTCATGATGTACTCTGCATAATTTACATAGTTTACTCAGCTTAAACTTCTACTTTAGAAGAGCTATTGGCCTTTGGATTGCTGGCGTTTTTCCTGGTTGCCCTACGACCAGGTACGACATCCGTATTTTTGGCCGCGGAAGCATGCTTAGTTTCAGCCTTCGCGAAGGCCTCGAGAGCTTTATCCAGCTTTTTCTCAATTTGATCCGTGTGCTTTACAAGCTTCTCTACTACTTCAAGCTTTTCCAGAACTGAGGAGAGAGTATCCAACTTCTTCTCAACGCGACTCAGGCGACCTTCTAGATCTGTCAGAGAGCCCCGCGTGGCCAGCTGAGAAGATCCATCCTCGATGTCATCGAAGGCTTCATCAATGCGGTCAACCTTTTCCTCTAAAGCAACGATAACCTCAGCAACACGAGCCAGGTCTGAGCGAGTGGGGAGTTGGAGATTTCTAAAATAATCTTCGTTGGCTCGACGTGTAACCATGTAATAACTCGTGTAACTCTCCATGAGTTGGCTGGCGTTTTCGACAAACTTCTCATCCCCAATGATATCGCCAACAACTTTTGACCACGTTTCACTGGAGGCGTCATACCACTGTTTGAAAAAAGTGAACGGATCAGCAGGTATTGTTCCTTCCACAAGAATTTTAGCGCGGTTCTCTTCCATCACCTCCAACCACTGGGCGGTAATACCTAGTGGATCTCCTCCCAGTTCAGCTGCTTTTGCCAGGGCTCCGGTTGTAGCTTCATACCATTGATTCCAGACTTCTTTTGGGTCATTCGTTCCCTGTGAGCTTTTTTTTACCTGTTCCAGGGCAGCTTCCAGGCTTTTTAGCCAGGGTTGATACAAACCATAGGGATCTATAAACGTTCCTTTGCCCTCATCTAGCATATTCGACCACATTTTCGTAGATGTTTCGCTCCAATGCCTCCAAAAATCCATTGGATCCATTGGTTTCCGTGCCTTTGATTCTTCTGCCATTATATGCTGCTCCTTTCACACGTAGATTAGCATCATCACATATAGTAACTCACACAATGAAATACCACAAATAGCAAAAAGGACCGGGACTTTCGCCCCGGCCCCCTTAGACGTTGTTAACACATGCTTATTTAGTATTTTTTTGCGCAGCATTCTGTGCCTGGTGGGCATAGCTCTGCAAAGTATCTAGCCCCTGTCGCGTGGACTTCTGGAAGGTCTCTGTCGCACTTTGAAAGGCCTCCATGCTTTGCCGGGTAGCCACCTCAACAGCACTGAGGGCCTGCTGATAGAAGGAGAGCGGAGAGCGGAAGTAGTCCCTGTAGACGTCCGCAGACTCACGCGCCAGATCCTTGAAGGCTTCTTGCTGCTTGCGGGTCTGCTGCTCCATCTCCTGAATCAGCGCCTGCGTGCTCTCAGCATGGCTCTTGAGCACCTCCATGCCATTTACTATCGTGCTTTGAGCATATTTCAGGTACTGCTCCTGAGCCGCAATGGCACTGTCAATCACGTTTTGGAAGTCTCCCGGCTGCTTTTTAGACTGCTCCACTGCACTCTGCATCAATGCGAGGGCATTTTCGGCCTGACTTTTCAGTACCTCAACACCGTTCACGATAGTGCTCTGGGCGTACTTCATATTCCTCTCTTGAGCAGCTACTGCGCTCTCAGCAATTTTCTCGTTGGTCTCCTGAGCTGTTTTGACCATATTTATTACGGTCTCATTTACCTTTTTCTCTGCCATTTCCTTGTCGCTCTCTTCCTGCTTCGCAGTTTTCTGCTATCGCTGGATTTTACTATCTTTTTTTACCTTCACCGTCTCGTACAAACTCGTGTCGAGCGTTTATATGAGAACTATGAAAACTTTTTTGTTACTATATGCATTTTACATCTATATGCAAAGATTGTCAAGAGTTTAAAACACTTGACACAATCGCAAATCACCCGTATACTTTGCCTAAATACAATTGAATACCTTGAAAGCTACGAACAGGAAAAGTATACGTCCTTGCAACGGAAACAGAGAGTCGGGATAGGTGGAAACCGATACCTAAGCAGCCGTAGAATGGCCCTGGGAGCCAAAGCACAAACATCTAGCAGATGAATATTCTGCAACCATTAGTAGTCTATTGCGGAACGTCCCCCGTTATCGAGGACAGGATATCATCCATTCATTTTCACGGGTGGATTGTATCCGGCAATGAGGGATTATCCATCATATACCCATATATGAAAGATAATCTGAACCAGGGTGGTACCACGAAAGCTTTACGCCTCTCGTCCCTACAGTGGGAAGAGTGGCGTTTTTTTATTGCTTTTGTATGTATTACGTTGATGGAGGAATGAGCAATCATGCCAGTTGAGACAAATCAGAACATCAAACCTGAGTTAAGCAGGTCAAGTACGGAGACACAAGTGAAAAAGCGCGTTTTCTCAGGTGTGCAGCCAACCGGTAATCTCCACATAGGCAACTACCTGGGGGCTATACGCAACTGGGTAGCAGGACAGGCAGAGTATGACAACATTTTCTGCATTGTCGACCTACACGCCATTACTGTACCCATGGATCCACACGAATTGCACCTGAGCATCCGGCAGCTCGCGGCACTTTACCTTGCTTGCGGATTGGATACACGCTATTGCAAGCTGTTTGTCCAGTCGCATGTCCGCCAGCACGCCGAGATGAGTTGGATCATGAACTGCTTCACTCCGATGGGTTGGTTGAACCGCATGACCCAATTCAAATCGAAGGCAGGTGGGAGTATGGATACTGTCAGCACGGGTCTCTACTGCTATCCGACGTTGATGGCTTGCGACATTTTGCTGTATCAAACCAATCTTGTGCCAGTAGGAGATGATCAACGTCAGCATATCGAGTTTACACGCGACCTGGCGCAACGCTTCAATAGTTTGTATGGGCAGCAGGTGTTCACCATTCCAGAGCCGCAAATACGCGAGGTAGGTGCGCGCATTATGGCTCTTGATGATCCAACCAACAAGATGAGCAAGAGCGATCCAAATGACAATTCTCGTATCAATCTGCTTGATGATCCAAAGACTATCAAAAAGAAGATTGGGCGGGCCACAACGGACTCGTTACGCCTGGTAACATTTGATCCCGAGAGGCCGGGAATTACCAATTTACTGACCATCTACCAGTTGTTGACGGGAAAGACTGAGCAAGAAATTGAGGCAGAATTCGCGGGAAAAGGGTATGGCGACTTTAAGGCGGTTCTTACGGAACAGTTGATAGCCACCCTCAAACCAATTCAAGAGCGCTATCGTGCACTGATGAATGACCTGCCCACCTTAGAGGCTATCCTCAAGCAGGGGGCAGACGAGGTACGCCCAATGGCAGAGGTTACGCTACAACATGTCAAAAATGTCATAGGACTGGGATAGTTATGCAAGGACAATTATGTATTATCCAACGTTCGACGAAGTCAGACAACTGAAAGCAGCAGAAACTGCGCCTGCTGTCGAGAAATCAGGACGGCCGCTCCTGCCATTCTACTGCGATATCCTGGCTGACCTGGAGACGCCCGTCTCGGCTTACTGCAAAGCCGCGCAAGGACCTTACAGTTTTCTCCTGGAGAGTGTCACTGGTGGTGAGCGTATTGGTCGCTATTCATTTATTGGAATTGACCCCTACATGGTCTTCATTCACCAGGGAGAAAAGGCAACCATCTATCGAACGAAGGAAACGCTTTGGCGCGATTTACCAGGCGCCCCCACCGCAACGATAGCCTCCAGTGGCGAGGACATTCCCTGTCATGACCCATTAAGCTTCATCGAGGCCGAACTTGGGCAGTATCGCCTTGTGACACCTGTTGGAGTCTTTCAGGATGACTTGCCACGTTTTCATGGTGGTGCCGTTGGTTACCTTTCCTATGAAGCCGCAGCACGTTTTGAACATCTCCCGGTCCCTGAGAAAAACGAGCTTGAACTGCCGCTAGCAGTCTTTTGTTTGACTGATACAGTGGTGGTTTTCGATCACGTCAAACACCGCGCCAGGATTGTCACTCACCTGCACCTCGATGCGCCGGACCTGGATGCTGAATACGAGCGTGGGAAAGACATCCTCGAGACCATCAAAAAACGATTGCGGCAACCAATACGTTTGCCAGAGGAACCTGCTCCCCTTACCGACACGGCGGCATTACAGGTGACCTCTAACCGCACGCAGAGTAATTTTGAGGAGATGGTACGCCGTTCTATAGACTATATAAAGGCAGGTGATGTCTTTCAGGTTGTACCATCACAGCGGCTCAGTCGCCATGTCAACGCAGCACCATTCACCATCTACCGCGCGTTGCGTGCCATTAATCCTTCTCCATATATGTTCTACCTCGACATGCATGACTTCCACATCGTCGGAGCATCACCTGAATTACTGGTACGCTTCGAGGATAACGAAGTAACCATTCGTCCAATAGCTGGAACACGTCCACGGGGAACCGATAGACAACGTGATAAAGAATTCGCGAAAGAACTACAGAACGATCCTAAGGAGCGCGCCGAGCATATCATGCTGGTTGACCTCGCGCGGAATGACGTAGGACGGGTGAGTACACCTGGTAGTATTCAGGTCAGCGAATTGATGGAGATCGAACGCTATTCACATGTGATGCATTTAGTTTCTAACATTACAGGTCAACTTCATGATGACCTGTCTCCTTATGATGCGCTCAGGGCTGGTTTCCCCGCGGGAACGGTATCTGGCGCTCCTAAAATAAGGGCAATGGAAATCATTAATGAATTAGAGGGAGAACAGCGCGGCGTCTATGCGGGTGCGGTAGGGTATTTCAGTCATTCCGGAAACCAGGAGACAGCCATTGCCCTGCGTACGATGGTCATTAAAAATGGTCGTGCCTATATACAAGCAGGCAGTGGCGTTGTTGCTGACTCAGACCCCGCAGCCGAATACCAGGAAAGCTTGAATAAAGCCCGGGCTTTACTTCGCGCCCTTGACGAGGCCGAGTTAATCGCCAATGAACGTAGACGCTCTTCGCTGCTTGAAAGAGGGACTACTCAAGAGCAGGCAGCAGTTGTATAAGAGATTGAACTGGCGTTCCTATCAAGCGTCCAGCGTGGGAGAGTGTAATGCTGTTATTGATCGACAATTACGATAGTTTTACCTACAACCTGTACCAGTACCTGGCGGAACTCGGGGCAGAAATTACGGTATACCGGAACGACAGGATGACATTAGAACAAATAGAGGCAATGCAGCCTGATCACATTGTTATATCACCAGGACCTTGTACCCCAAATGAAGCAGGGCTATCCTGCCAGATCATCAATACTTTTGGGTCGCACATTCCCATCTTGGGAGTGTGTCTGGGACACCAGGCTATTGGACAAGTCTACGGGGGAAAGGTTATACGAGCACCAGAACCAATGCACGGTAAAACGACCGTAGTATTTCACCGTGGGCAAGGAGTGTTCCAAAACCTTCCCATGCCATTTTCTGCCATTCGTTATCACAGCCTCATCGTCGAGCGTTCTACTCTCCCGAATGAACTGGAGATCACCGCCGAGACGGCGGAGGGATTAATCATGGGTCTGCGGCACCGTACATACCCCGTCGAAGGTGTACAGTTCCATCCCGAGTCGATCATGACTCCTGTTGGGAAAGACCTGTTACGGAACTTTTTGGCATACAAGGGGCAATCCATGATGCAGCTCCAAAGTACAAACAATGAAAGCTCCATAGAGAGAGGAACAAGCAATGATTCGTGAAGCAATCGCCCACATTGTAGCTGGTGCCACCCTCAACGAAGACGAGGCGGCGGCAGTCATGGAGGAAATAATGTCTGGCACCGCCACTCAGGCACAAATGGGAGCGTTTCTCACCGCTTTGCGCCTCCGCCCAGGTGGTGAAACCGTCGCAGAGATCACGGGGTTGGCGCGTATCATGCGAGAAAAAGCCGTGCAGGTTCACCTGGCGGAGCGCGTTTCAGCACACGCTCTGGATACTTGCGGCACAGGTGGTGATGGAGCGGGTACCTTTAATGTCTCAACAGCAGCGGGTATCCTGGCCGCCGCGGCTGGAGCCTCTGTAGCAAAACATGGTAACCGTTCCGCCACGAGCCACTGCGGAAGTGCCGACGTGCTGGAGGCTCTCGGTGCACGTATTGATCTTGGCCCTGAGCAGGTGGCCCATTGTGTCCAGGAGGTTGGGTTTGGCTTTATGTTTGCCCCTACCTACCACCCTGCCATGAAACATGTCGGATCAACACGTCGTGAGATTGGCTTCCGGACCGTTTTCAATATCCTTGGACCGCTAACAAATCCAGCTCACGCGCGCTATCAGGTACTGGGCGTAGCTGATGACGCCTTATTGCGCAAGATGGGTGAAGTTTTGCTCCACCTGGGGTGCCAGCATGCCTTGATTATTCATGGAGAAGACGGCCTCGATGAGTGCTCGCTAAGTGCGCCAACACGTATCTGCGAGGTGCGCAGTGGCCAGGAACTACGTGAGTACGTCATCACCCCGGAGGAGGTTGGCCTCACCAGTATTACTGACCGTCAGCCATTCCACGGTGGTGACCCGGCCTATAACGCCAGTATGCTTCGCTCTCTGTTGAGCGAATACAAAGCTGATCCCGCCACCGATATGCTGTGTCTGAACACGGGTGCAGCTTTATTAGCCAACGAACAGGTTGCAACGCTGCGTGAGGGGATCAATCTGGCTCGTGCCACCTTGCAAGATGGCAAGGCAAAACAGAA
>CATPCK010000158.1 GCA_955652655.1 uncultured Ktedonobacteraceae bacterium
ACGTCCGCGTTGTACCGTTGATATATTGGCAGAGCCTGGCGCGAGGGCACGAGGAACGCCAGGAATCTGACTTTGCCCAGCAGTTCAGGATGTTCATCGAGCATCCTGGCATATGCCTGGAAGCCGCGTAAGATATTCTTGGTCGGCTCAATGCGATCCACACGCATGATTGTTTGTTCGCCCAACAGTGGCTTGATCTTCTCGGAAGCGCGTTTGCCTGCCGCGCTCTGTACCACGCGGCGTTCCTCGGTGACCGAGATGGAGATGGGATAGGCACGTACCTGGGTGCGGCGCCCCTGCCACCAGATGGCTCCCTCTTCAAAATCGACGACTGCACCTTCGAGCAAGGTGCGCACACCCTCTAAGAAGTTGCGAGCGTCGCGCTCGGTCTGGAAGCCAATGATATCATTGCCAACCAGTCCACTATAGATGGCATGCGTAATGTTGCTGGGCAAGAAATGCCAGCAGCGGATATCGGGCCAGGGGATGTGGATGAATTGTTGCATGATCACGGACGGGTGATCTTTACGGATCATCTCCGATGCCAGGTAGAGATGGTAATCATGCAGCATGACAACAGCAGCGCCCTCCTCACGTTCAATTTCTGCATTTACCGCGTCCGCGATGGCGCGGTTAGCGACACAGTAGCCATTTGTCCAGGCATCCTGTATTCTACGAGTGAACGCGGAATCCTCGTTCGGATTATAAAGGTAGTGCTGTAAGAACCAGAGCACCTGGTTGCTAAAACCTTCGTAGTGTTTCCGGTAGGCAGATTTTGGGATAGCGACATAGCGTAGCTGCATCTTCTGACCACGAATTGGCGAAAGGAGTAATCCTTCGTTTTGCTGCTGCGCTTCTTTTAAGGCGATACGATCACCTTCGGTCATCGCCATCGCAACCCAGGTTACTTCCATGCGGTTGCCCGCATCTATTAATGCAGTAACCATGCCGCCAGCCCCTCGGCGGTATTTCAAGGTCTTGTCGTGGCTCAGATAGTATTCAACGGGGCCACGATTTGAAGCAATAATGAGACGATTGGCGTGTATCTGCTGCGGTTGAGCTTCCTCCAAAGCAGGTTGTATCTTCATATGCGTTGACATCAGTTTCACGGGTTTATCCTTTCTAACAGGCGCTTACTGCTCTCATCTTGAGCCGGCGTGACCTTCACCTGGTGATCTCGCCGCGAACCTGCCAACATTCATTGGTACGTTCTGAAACAAGAACACATAAGATTGCGCATGTCGATGCACAAAAACCCTATAGTATAATAACACATTCAGGCGATGTTAGGGAAAATTAACCAGGGGGTTGTCTATCACAAGCTAGTATCAATGATGTTGTTTCATGTTGGCCTTTGACTATTCACGAGAGGTTTGGTAGTAAACACTCCATTATATAGCACGTTTTTTCACCGCTTTCGGACTCAAGTAGTACAATACTGTGTAAAATAAAGATTAGAAAGAGGGTTATGTTATGACAAGGATTGATGGACGCTCTCCTAACCAGTTGCGACCGGTGCGCTTCACCGTCGATTTTCTGGATTATGCCGAGGGTTCGGTGCTGGTAGAGACTGGCCAAACGCGAGTGCTATGTGCTGCCAGCGTGGAAGAGAAAGTTCCCCCGTTTTTAGAGGGGAAAGGACAGGGTTGGGTTACAGCTGAGTATAACATGCTGCCGCGTGCGACCCATACGCGTACTGCGCGCGAACGTAGTGGAAAGATAAGCGGGCGCACGCAGGAGATTCAGCGCTTGATAGGGCGCTCCTTGCGTGCGGCAGTGGATATGCAGGCGCTGGGCGAGCGCACGATCACCCTCGACTGTGACGTTCTGCAAGCTGATGGAGGTACGCGCACGGCATCCATCACCGGTGCTTACGTGGCTCTCTATCGCGCCTGTTCGCTCCTGATGAAACGTGGTTTACTGACGGTACACCCTGTACGCACGGCGGTAGCTGCTACCAGCGTAGGAGTTGTAGGAGGCGAAATTCTGCTGGACCTGTGTTACGCTGAAGATTCGCGGGCTGAAGTCGATTTTAACGTCGTAATGACCGCGCAGCACGAGTTTATCGAGGTACAGGGCACAGGCGAGGGCGGCGTTTTTAGCCGGGCTACGATGGATAAGATTATCGCGCAAGCGGAGCAGGGTATCGACGAGCTGCTAGAGGCGCAACGCAATTATATTTAGTAGGGGCGCAATGATGAAGTTTCACAAAATCATCCGGGTCCTATGAGCGTATCCATACCAGGGTTAATTAGTTAAAGTTCATCATTGCGTCCCTACGAGACGGTACTATGGTACCGTGTATCTATGGGGAGCCTGATACAATACGTTTTGGGTAATAGTGAAGATATATGTTGTAGCAACATGACCCATTATTACCGAAAAGTTTGCAAAACTTGCACATGTAGGGGGCTCATGTTAGAATTTCCCATCGAGTACCTGTGAAGTTATTGTCCTGTCGGACCAGCGGCGGGGTCGAGAGGAGTTCGTATTGAAAGCGAAGTTAGACCGAAGATGGTTTTGGCGCATAGTTGATTTCATCAATCCATTACGCGACCCGAGCCTGACCGTGGCTGTCGTTCTAACATTTATTGAAGAGGCGGGACAACACGAAGATACCTGGTATTGGATTATCGTTATAGGGCTGGTTAACTGGCTGGCCGTACGTGGGATAGTGTGGTTGGTAGTGAATTTCACTTTTGCCAGTACATTTATTGCACGACGAGCCTGGTGGGCTATCAAACATCCCCGCCTGGCGTGGCGTGTCCTGGATGCGATTGGTCACGAGGAGATCGTGATTGGTGGATTACCGAATTATGCTGATAGCATGATGCTTCCTGATGGGACTACGGTGGTGAGTTCCATGCTGGGTGCGAGTGGTATTCATGTGCTGGGTGAATTACCGGCCGGTACAGAGATTCCCATGCTGGGGATGCCAAATGGACAGGTTGCACCGGATTTTGCGGCATTGACGGGATCGGGTATTTTCCCTGGCGCCACGCCAGGAATGTATCCAGAACCTTCTTCTGGCGCATATGGCGGCCTTGCCGGTATGTACAATAATGGCCAGCCAATGGCAGGGTTCCAGCAGACTGGTGACAATAAGTTTGCCAGCCAGCAAACCACAGGTGGTCTGCCAAAAGCTTTCCCGCAACGTGCTTCGGATGAAGAGGAGCATCTCCGCCAGCAGCTGGCGACCTACGAGCGCCTTATTGACGACTGGATACAATTCACCGAAGAGAAATGGCGTACAGTTAGTGATAGTCAGCTTGGTTGGAAGCCCTTGCGCGGCAGGTGGTCGGGCTGGGAAGATATCTTCCAGGATGCCTACGCTGCCAAGACCTCTGATCCTATGGCGCAAGCGGCGCAGGATGCTGGTGAGGCGACTGTGCGACGATTTGAAAACTCCAAAGAAAAAGGCTCTGCTGCCTCTGCTGTGGCATGTTTCCTGCGCGATATGATGACCCTGCGTCGTGGATTGGATATGATGCTACCTTCAGCGGAGCGCACATCCGAAACCGGGGTACAACCCGCGGTGCAATCACCTCAAAGGATGAATTTTACTGGCAACAGTGGATTGTTGCATAATAATAGTGGCAATAACCCTGGTACTGGGAAATCTACCCAACGAAATTCACTCATTCGCCGGCCGGCACCAATCTATGTAGATGCCGATACAGATAAATAATAGGACGGTTCATGAACACGTATTCTCCACGCATAGTTCATGTACGCCCGGAACTGGACCGTATGGCTGAATATGTTCCTGGCGAGTCGCTAGAAGCCTTCAGCGTTCGCACGGGTATACCCGTTAGTTGTTTAATAAAATTAAATAGCAATGAAAGCCCCTATGGTCCGGCCCCGTCAGTACTGAGCGCATTAAGCGATCATAGATGGTACAATAATTACCCTGATACCAATGCAACAGCTTTACGAGCTGCTCTTTCCAATTATACCGGACTCGACAGTCGTTTTATCATCTTAGGTCATGGTAGCATGGAGGTGATCAGTCTCCTCTGGCACATCTTTCTTGCAGCGGGCGATAATATCATCTGCTGCCCTCCCACCTTCTCTCTCTATACCTCCGTCACGACGCTTTGTGGCGCTTATGTATTAGAAGTACCACGTTCAATTGACTATGAAGTAGATGTTGAGGGAATACTGGAGGCGCTGACCCCAGAAACAAAAATGATTGTTTTGTGCTCACCGAATAATCCCACCGGTAATCCTGTCGCTGAAGCTGATGTGCTGACGCTGCTTGAAACCGGGCGCATCGTGGTGGTTGATGAGGCCTACGTCGAGTTTTCTGATCAACCACGAGGTTATGCGCACCTGGTCCCGCAATATAGTAACCTGGTGGTCCTGCGCACCTTTAGCAAGTGGGCGGGGCTGGCCGGTCTGCGCATAGGCTATGGCCTGTTCCCAGAATGGATTGGTGAGTACATGCAGCGCGCGCAATGTCCCTTCGAGGTCAATGTCGCCGGTCATATCGCGGCGATCGAAACGCTCAATGACCTGGATTATGTCCTTGGCAATGTGCGTAAAGTTGTGCGAGAGCGAGACCGTGTCTACAATGTGCTTGCCAGTCAGCCCTACCTGGAGCCCATTCCATCGCAGGGAAACTTCATCCTGACACGTGTCACCAACGAGGACGTAGATATCCGCCAAGTTCGAGCGATACTTGAATCGTATGGTATCTTGTTACGTTACTTTAACCACCCGTATCTGCGTGATTTTTTACGTGTCACGGTAGGTTTGCCTGAGCATACGGATAAGCTGGCATATGCGCTGTCAAA
>CATPCK010000159.1 GCA_955652655.1 uncultured Ktedonobacteraceae bacterium
GATCCATCTCTCGGAGCTGACGCCCGGGATGGATCCGAAACAGGTGCTCCATGAAGGGGTACCGCTTCAGCTGCGCATTCTGCGCATTGATGCGGAACGCAGGCGCTTAGGTCTCAGCCTCCGACAAGCGGATGAGCCAGATGCCGAAGTGCCCGCCGAACTATCACCAGTTGGGCAGGAACCAGATGCTAAGGGTGCTACGCCTTCAACCCCTTCACTTGAAGAGCTGGCCGCGCATCCTGAATCTGCCACTCCATCCCTGGAGGCGACAGGTACTCAGCGGCGTAATGAAGGCAAAGGCGAGCGGCGTGATCGAGCGAACGAGAATCCGCTCCTCAGTGGCCTGCCTGCTGGTGAAACGGGGGAAACTACAGCCATGGCTGAAGCCTTCCGCGCTGCAGCACGACAGCGCACAAAAGAAGAAATAGAAGAGTCATCGGCGACTGAAGAACAGTCCTCGTAATCACTCTTCACTGCACTGGAACTGAAAGAGCTGGAAGGATTACCGGCTAACCTGGCAATCCTTCCAGCTCTTTACAGTTCTATTTTCTCCTTGACGCATTCAAATGTGTGAGGTATGATGCTTACAAGCGAATAGATACATCCGCTCAAAAGAGAAAACTTCCATTATCCGCTGTTTCTAAAAAGAGCGAATATCATAAACGGAGGCAACTGAAGAGAAAACATTCTTAGATAAGCTTACCGAACGATTTGTACATGAAAAAATGATCGCTTGACCTCCTTTCTGCATATGCACTTGTGCATGACAGCGAGGAGGTCGATTGTTTCTCGGTAAGGAGTCGTTAGTGAGCAAGTAAGCAAGTAGGCACATTTTATCAGACGGGAGGCAACGGTTGTATTCCTTGACGCTAAAATTTGTGTGTTGTATGATGAACTACATAGTTTACCTGAGCGACTCAGAGGGACCGGTTCCATCCTCTGCCACTGAAAGGGGGGTGACAAACAGGTGAATGATAGAGATAGGTTTGACAAGTTTACTGAGCGGGCACGCAAAGTTTTAAGCCTCGCCCAGGAGGAAGCCCAACGCTTCCAGCACAACTATATCGGCACAGAGCATCTCCTTCTCGGTCTCGTACGTGAAGGCGAAGGCGTTGCCGCTAAAGTATTAAGTAATCTAGGCGTCGAACTGAACAAGGTTCGTAGCGCCGTAGAATTTATAATTGGCCGTGGAGACCGCATAGTCCTCGGTGAAATAGGTCTTACTCCGCGTGCTAAAAAAGTGATTGAGCTTGCAGTCGATGAAGCTCGCCGCTTGAATCATCACTATATTGGTACAGAACATCTTTTGTTGGGATTAGTACGCGAAGGCGAAGGTATCGCGGCTGGCGTGCTCGAAAGCCTGGGAGTCAACCTGGAAAAGGTTCGCACACAAACCATTCAGGTACTCAGTCAATCTGGCGCACCACATGAGCGTGATGCCAAGCACTCGAAGACCCCCACCATTGACCAGATGGGTATCGACCTTACAGCCGCCGCTCGCGCCGGCACACTCGATCCCGTCATTGGCCGCCATCAAGAAATCGAGCGTGTCATCCAGATACTTTCTCGACGCAATAAAAACAATCCTGCCCTTATTGGTGAACCCGGTGTCGGTAAAACTGCCATCGTCGAAGGATTGGCTCAACGCCTTATCGCGGGAGAAGTACCTGAAACACTGGCGGGCAAACGCCTGCTCACTCTTGATGTCGGATCACTGGTAGCTGGAACCAAATACCGTGGCGAATTTGAAGAACGTCTGAAAAAGATTATCGAAGAGATTCGCAGTAGCCGGGACTGCATCATCTTTATCGATGAAGTACATACGCTTGTCGGTGCTGGCGCGGCAGAGGGGGCAGTTGACGCTGCTAATATCCTCAAACCAGCCCTGTCTCGTGGTGAATTACAATGTATTGGTGCGACCACGCTCGATGAATATCGCAAGTATATTGAGCGCGACGCAGCTCTACAACGCCGCTTCCAGGAAGTCATCGTCCGCGAACCTACAGTTGAGGAAACCATCGAAATTCTCAAAGGTATTCGCGAACGCTATGAAGCCCACCACCGTCTGACGATTACTGACGAGGCCCTCAAGGCTGCCACCGATATGGCCAGCCGCTATATCACCGATCGCTTCATGCCCGACAAAGCTATTGACCTGATCGACGAGGCTGCAAGCCGCGTTCGTATGCAGAACTCGCTTGCTCCCCTTAACCTCAAAGAGGCAATGAAGGGACTCGAATCAGTACTTCGTGAAAAGGAAGCTGCGATCCAACAGCAGGAGTATGAACTGGCGGCAGAACTCCGTGACCGCGAAGTCAAGCTGCGTGATCGCATCTCCAAACTGGAATCTGGCTGGCACCGTGAACGTGGCACCGATAAGCCAAGCGTCGGCGAAGAGGAAATCGCACAGATTGTCTCGATGTGGACAGGTATTCCCGTAATGCGTATCGCCCAGGAGGAGTCACAACGATTGCTCCAGATGGAGGACGCATTGCACTCCCGTGTTATCGCTCAAAATGAAGCGATTGAGAAGATCGCTCGTGCGGTTCGTCGCGCTCGCGCAGGCCTGAAGGACCCCAAACGCCCCATTGGATCATTCATCTTCATGGGACCGACGGGCGTCGGTAAGTCTGAGCTGGCCAAAACGCTTGCGGAATTCATGTTCGGTAGCGAAGACGCTCTGATCAAAATTGACATGTCAGAATTTATGGAACGCCACGCGGCTGCCCGCCTCGTTGGTGCCCCTCCAGGA
>CATPCK010000160.1 GCA_955652655.1 uncultured Ktedonobacteraceae bacterium
ACATGCGCCATTTTGATTCGTTCATCACTGTACGCAGTAACGATGCGCTCAGGCTGACTTTTCCCATACGAGATATGTATATCGAAGCTATTGACCGGGCTGAACACTCTATCCTGCTGACCAATGCCTATTTTGTGCCCGATCATATCTTGCTGGAGGCCTTGAAGGCGGCCGCCGCACGGGGTGTAGACGTGCGGGTTCTGGTTCCCTGGTACTCCAATCATATCGTGGCCGACTGGCTTGCACGCGGGTACTTTACCGAGTGCCTTGAAGGGGGCATTCGTGTCTTTGGCTACACTTACGCTATGTTGCATGCGAAGACGTGCACGGTTGATGGCCAATGGGTCACGCTGGGTACTGCTAACCTGGATCGGTTGAGTTCTATCGGCAACTTTGAGATCAATGTCGAGATTTACAGCGCTCAGTTGGCGCGGCAAATGCAGGACCTTTTCTATAGTGATACTGCTGGCGTGTTCGAACTGACGCTGCCAGAGTGGAAGAGTCGTCACTGGTATATTAAGCTGAGTGAGCGGATATTGGCTCCGCTGCGATTTCTCTTGTAAACCTCATCCCGCTTTCGCTTGAACTAGCTTGATTGCGAAATCGGATTGTGTTCTCGAGTTCCTAAAGGGAGACTGGACGCAGGAGAAGAGCAGCATGGAAGTGCATCTTTACGCTTCCATGCTGCTCTTTTAGTACAGGCTATGCCAGGAGTTCTGCTTCGCCGAGGGGTCCCAGGGCTGTTAGAACTTGTTTTTCGCGGATGGGGAAGCGTTTGATCGAACGGATAACGTCTTCGGCGGTCACTTTTTCGATGCGCTCGATCTCTTCCTCGACGCTTACCAGGCGGCCCTCGGTTACCCAGTCCGAGGCGAGAGAGAACATGCGGGAAAAGGTTGACTCGCTACTCAGAACGGTATTGCTGATCCACTTATTTTTGGCGCGGCGCAACTCGTCCTCATAGACTCCTACATCCAGGAAATTATCCAGTTCAGTGCGCAGCAATTTGAGTACGTGAGGCGCTTCTTCCGGCGTTGAATTGGCCTGCATGTACAGGATGCCGGTGCCTTCCATAGCCCAGACACTAGCGCTGGCAGATTCCGCCAGCCCTTTCTGGTAGATGTTCCAGTAGAGGCGCGAACCATCGCCGTCTCCCAGGATGCTGCCGGCCAGGTTAGCGGCATAGTAGTCGGGGTCTTTTATGTCTACGGAAGGCATAGCGAGGATCATGATCTGCTGTTTGAGCTTCTTGTCGACCACGATGTCGTTGATGGATTGCGGCGGTTCATAATGTTCGACATTGCGCCCGGCATCGCCGACGCGCCAGTTGTTGCAGTGTTCTTCTGCCAACTGGACGATGTGATCCCAATCGAAATTACCGGCAACTGAGAGGATCAGATTATTGGCGGCATAGCGGCGATTCCAGTACTCGCGCATCTGATTGACGCGCATATTGCGAATGCTCTCAGGAGTACCGAGCACGTCGTGTCCCAGGGGGTGGTTGCCGAAATAGGTCTGCATCATACGCCGGTAGGTGGAGTTATAGGGCTGATCCTCTGAGCGCGCGATCTCGTTGACGATGACCTCTTTTTCCATCTCGAAATCGCTCTCGGCCAGGCGTGGATACATCATGTCACTGAGAAGCTCGACGGCGCGGTCCAGGTACTCACCAAGGACACGAGCGTAGTAGACGGTGGCCTCGTGCGAGGTAAAGGCGTTGAGTTCAGCGCCAATTTTGTTGAACGCCAGGGTGATCTCTTGCCAGTCCAGCGTCTTTGTGCCCTTGAATACCATATGCTCCAGGAAGTGGGAGACACCGGCAATGCTGGGATCTGGCTCATCGCGTGAACCGGTATGTACGTAGTACGAGACGGCCACCGATTCGAAGTCGGGCATGGGCTGGCCGAGGATTTGCAGGCCGTTGCTGAGTTTGTGAGTATGAAACACAGTGCCATTAATGTTGACTGTGGTATCTGTCATGAAAATGCTCCTCTGGTATGTTTGGCGTGTTGTTTGCTCTATAGCATGATAGTCTTAGTGTGGGGAAGTTGTCAAATTGACGAGGGTCGAGTGGGTGTATGAAAAAGTTGGAGACATGCGACAGGCGCTGAAGGAGGGGGTCAGGGCCGATCAATCGGCTGTGGGCGCGGTGAACCGGCCCCTACGTCCGATCTGTTTCCGCTCCCGCCTGGTTGATTACCTAATAATACGCGCGGGCGAAGCGAGCTGCCCAGAGCGCGTTGTTGATGAGCAAGGCTTTGTTTGACTCGACGCTTTCACCCGCGGTTACTTTCGCGACATGGGCGAGGAGGAAGGGCGTGGTGGCGGCCCCGCGTATGCCTTGCGCGCGGGCAAGGCGTAGAGCCTCTTCGGTGGCAGCTTCCAGGGGAGCGGGATCCATGGCATATTGTTGGGGGATGGGACAGCCGACAATTAAGCCGTGGAGGTTGCATTCCCATTGGACACGAGCAATAGCTGCGATTGTGTCGACGTAATCAGCGCGATGGGCAAGGGGGCGTCCACTGTGGCGGACGTAGAAGGCGGGGAAATCATCCGATTGCCAGCCAATGACGGGGACACCCTGGGTTTCTAGATATTCTAATGTGAGGTCGAGGTCGAGAATAGATTTTGCTCCCGCACAGACGACGAGGAGGGGGGAGCGGCTCAACTCCGTGAGGTCGGCGGAGATGTCCATAGTGGACTCCGCACCGCGGTGGACGCCACCAATGCCACCGGTGGCAAAGAAACGGATGCCGGCCATGCTGGCGCAGAGCATCGTGCCCGCGACGGTCGTCGCTCCCAATTGTTTTGTCGCTAGGGTGATGGCGAGGTCGCGCCTGCTGACTTTTTGCACGTTTTGTGCCGTTCCTAAGCGGGTTATCTCGTCCAGCGTCAGGCCAATTTTGATCTGTCCATCGTGTATGCCGATGGTTGCCGGAATAGCACCTTCGGCGCGAATGGTTGACTCCATGGCCTGGGCTACCTCGATGTTGGCGGGATATGGGAGTCCGTGCGCGATAACCGTTGATTCAAGGGCGACGACCGGCTGTAGTGCGTGTAACGCTGTCTGAACTTCGTTGGACAGAGTGATGTATGGCGATGGCTGTTGCATGTATTTTCTTTCTCTGTATAAATTTGTTAGGTTGAGAGTACTTTGTGAGATGGGAAATGTCAATATTGATTTTGAGCTAATAATTTATAAGCATTAGAGGTTTTGTAGACAAGAAGTACCATGTTGATGTTTCAAGAAGTACCATTGTGCGGTAATTTGTTCGGGTAAACTGCTATACTGTTGGAAACGCGAAACGAGAAAACGCGAAATGGAATATGGCTGACACGTGGTTTTTTCTGCAACAAGTGTGAATGTGTAGAAGGGTTATTTACTATCATGAAGGTGATGCACATCGATTGGTACATCTTTGATGAATGTGTTTTGAGAGACCTGGATATGAGCGAAAGAAATCTCAATGGCGCTCATTTCATCAAGGTTGATGCAAGAGGAACGTTCTTCATCAAGTCTCAGCTGCAAGAGGCCGATTTTAGTGGAGCAGATTTGCGCAACTCTTACTTTGTGGAAGCGAACCTGCGCAAGGCGAACTTTGAAGGGGCTGACTTGCGCGGTGCGATTTTTAC
>CATPCK010000161.1 GCA_955652655.1 uncultured Ktedonobacteraceae bacterium
TATGGCATGCAGTGGTGGAATGCCGTTGGCTCGGCGCTCAATCTTGGCCATAATCCCGGAGATCGCTGGCTCGCTTGCTTGCCGCTCTTCCACATTGGTGGCCTCTCCATCGTGATGCGCAGTGTCATCTATGGCATCAGCGTGGTTGTACACAAAAAATTTGATCCTACTGGTATCAATAACGCCATCTTTGAGGACAGGATAACCATCATCTCGGTGGTTGCTGTGATGCTGCAACGTATGCTCGCTGACCTCGACACTAACAGCAAGGAAACCAGCTATCCTTCCACCTTGCGTTGTATCCTGCTTGGTGGTGGTCCCGCGCCCTATCCCCTCCTCGAAGCATGCATGCGTCGCGCCATTCCCGTCGTACAGACCTATGGTCTCACCGAAGCCTGTTCCCAGGCAGTAACACTGTCACCGGCAGATGCAATGCGCAAGATAGGTTCAGCAGGGCGTCCACTTCCTCCTGTTCAGCTGCGCATCCTGCGTGATCACAGGTCAGCTTCTCCTGGCGAGCCCGGCGAGATAGTGCTGAAAGGCCCAACCATCACCCCTGGCTATGCTGGCAGACCGGAGGCAACAGCCCGGGCGTTTCAAGACGGCTGGTTCGCCACAGGCGATATCGGCTACCTTGATACAGATGGCTACCTCTACGTCCTTGACCGCCGCGCAGACCTTATCATCTCCGGTGGAGAGAATGTCTACCCGGCCGAGATCGAATCAGTCCTGCGATCCCATCCCGCCGTGGAAGAGGCCGGTGTCTGTGGACTAGCCGATCCCCAATGGGGCCAGGTGCCCATTGCCTTCGTCGTCCTCAAATCCGGCAGCACGGTCACTGCCCAGGAGTTGCTCAACTATACCGCGCAAAAACTGGCTCGCTATAAACAACCCCGCGCCATCTACTTTACCGATCAACTCCCGCATACATCCTCAGGCAAACTCGTACGCCGGGAGCTATCCCGTTTGTTACAAACCCCACACAAATAAGGGTTTATGAATTATTTGCTCGTGGGCAAACAACCAGAAAGGAGCGGATCGGCCATAGGAGCCGTTTCACCGTGCCCACCGCCGATTGATCGGCCCCTCCACCTTCCTTACGCTCGCACGCCCACAACTTTTTTTCATACACCCAACCGGTCTCACCTACTTGTGATAAAACGCTTCGAGAGAATTGCCTTGCCCGAAGAAATCAGCGCACTCTGCTCCACGATACCAGAACGATGTCGGGAGCCTGTAATGAGGATCGTTCAGCAAGCCTCTCGCCTTTTCCTGGAGCTGTGTCATAATCGCAACCAGGGATGAGGCCGTATTGTACCATACTTCGTGATGACTGCCGCTCTCGTCAGTCCAGGCAAGCTCAGGAGTTGTAGCGTCCGTGCTGACTTGAGACAACGAGGGGTGTGCGGCTCTCTCAGTATTGACCTGCTGGCAGGTCTCGTCTGCGAGTGGATGCCATTTTCCCTGAGCATCTTGTTGCCATCCTCTACCGTATAATGGAAACTCGAAAATCGTCTTACTCAATGCCTGTGGTATCGTTTGCCACAAGTAATCCAGTTGTTTCTCAACCCAGTCAATCGACACCAGTGGACCTGGTTTGCCCAATGAGAGATCAAGGTCCACCGTCATGACAACAAGAAAATCCAATCTGCTGAGCAATCTCCAATCTTCAAAAAAGTTACCCTGAAAAGAAGGATCTTCTTCAGGCTTGTCACTGATCTTGTGGATCAGCGCAATCCCGCACAGTAATCCTTTTTGATGCAAAGCATCCTGGAGTTCCTGCATAAACGTCGCAAACTTGGTACGAATAGTCGGGTACTTCCCATTGACCAGCTCAAAGTCAATGATGACACCTGCATATCCTCCATCAATTGCCCAGTTCACAATATCACAGATATAGGTTGTTGCTTGTGCAGAGCAGGGAACCTGTGGCTGGGATGCCGCCTGGTCAATATACTGCGCAAGCTCCTGTTCAGACCAGCTGCTATCAACCCCCACTGTGATGAGCGTAGGTAACCCCTGGTTTCTCGCCTGGTCAAGGAGAGCAGCCCTATCGCAATCCTGTGTTCCTTCAACAAGATGCCCATCGCTTGGGTACAACCAGGCAGCCGAGTCATAGGCGATAGCCGCCTTCATCTGACCGTTGTTATACGAATTCATTGCCTGTCCACAGGTTATATTAAATACCCAGTCCATGACCGGATATCCTGAATTCAACAACCTTTTCGGCATAGGTTGCTGCGCGACATGTACGACCTGCGTAGAGGTTGGAGTAGCTTGTCTTGTAGGTGTTGGGACTGTTTGTCTCGTAGGAGTTGAAGTTCTTCGCACTGAAACAGCGCTGCTTTCATTGCTACACGCTGCTACGAGCAACAGTACGAATACAATAAGCAAATATCCGTATTGACGGAGTTTCATGTGTTCCTTTTTCTTTTGCGTGCCAGGAAACATCTTAATCTCTGTTTGATATTATACGGAAGAGCAACAATCTGGATATTTGCTTCGCAAGTGACCTTCACGCTCTTTAAGCACCATGTTCCAGGCTTTCTTCAATGTCCCCGTATCCTCCTGGGCTTGATGCGCAAGGCAACCGAATAGATCGACGCAAATTTCTCAGGCGTATTATAGCTCCTGGCGATGAAAGCGCGATATTTTTCAATATAAGCGGGCAACTGGTCCGCGGGAGGATCAGCGGAGCTTACATCCGCTTCACCAGTGAAGACAATGATATCGCCTCCGGACCCATTCCAATCAAAATTGAGGGCAA
>CATPCK010000162.1 GCA_955652655.1 uncultured Ktedonobacteraceae bacterium
AGTGATTTCCAACACCTTCCAGATGAGAGGTAGCCGGCCTTAGTGCCGCTTCAAGCTCACTGGTAGGTGGCTAACGCTTCCTGCCTGTGCAGCGTCCCCCCAGAGTGATAGCAACAAAAAAAACTGCTTTCACTCTGGGATTTTTATACTCTACTCATCAGTTCCTGGCATGGCAAGCCGGAATTGGTTTTCCCACAGTGTATCCAGGCACGGCACTTCTCGTTCATTTTCGCGATTGAGCATTTCTTCTTATTTTGAGCTTCCGCTGGAATTTGAGATGTAGGTTGGTAGGATAAGCTAAACCGTATGCAGGTAAAAGTCTCTTCAGAAAGAAAAGGGCTTGACGTCACAGCAATACAGCGTCAACTTAAGACCCAGACGTTCGGGATTGGCGATAAACTGTTATACCTGCCCACCATAGATTCAACAAACTTGTTAGCTATGAAATTGGCCTGGAAGCGGCCAGAGGAAGGGGTGGTGGTACTTACCGATAGCCAAACTGCTGGCAAGGGCAGATTAGGCCGGCGTTGGGTGGATATGTACGGATGCAATGTACTCTCATCGACATTGCTTCGGCCTCTTTTCCCGCCCCACTTTTTGGTAATGATCGCTTCACTTGCTATCGTGGATGCCATAGCTGAAACTTGTGGAGTATCCGCAACTATCAAGTGGCCGAATGATGTACTTGTCGGAAATCGCAAAGTTGCTGGTATACTGATAGAAACAAGTCATGTTTTGCGTGGAACGGTGGAGCAGGGGCAGACCAGTCAACTGGTTGCTATCCTGGGTATTGGAGTAAATGTCAACGGGAACATCCAGGACATACCCGCCGGTTCGTCTCCTATGATCTCTCAATCATTAGCGAGGCATTCACCAGGTGGTCAGGGGATGTTAAGTGCAATTGCGACAACTCTTGAAACGGAATGTGGACGTGAAGTAAGTCGAGAAGTATTTGTCACGCTCATGTTGCAACACATCGAGGCTGATTATCTAACGTTGCAACATGAGGCTCCGGGACCATTTTTCACGGCGTACGGCCATAGCCCCTCCTCTCATGCTATTTGGGAGCGCTGGCGAAGCCAATTATCAACACCTGGTCGCGCTATACAGGTGCGCCAGGGCGATACCGTTTTAAGCGGTATGGCTGAAGAAGTGAATGAAAACGGGGAGCTGTTACTCCGTCTACATTCAGGTGAATTAGTTACTATAACTTGGGGAGATGTTGGATATCCAACTGGGTAATCACCTATCCAACTTTATGCGATAAGTCATGATAGGTGAATGAGGAATAGGCTGAGAACATAGATGTGTTGTCTCGGCCAGAGTATTGAAGGGACAAAGAGATGGAGACACAGGAAGTCATTACAAGTGACGGACTACAACACGCGCAAAGTCAGTTGGAATATTTGTATACCGTTGGCCGCGCCAAAGTTGCTCAGTACCTGTACGATGCCAAGGAATCAGGTGATGTGATCGACAATGCCGCCTATGAAGATGCAAAAAACCAGCAGGCGCTTCTTGAAGGAAAGATTCAGTATCTGGAACAGTTACTGGCCAAGGCAAAATTGATTAGTGAGGTACGTACAGACGTCGTCTCCCTTGGTTCTGTCGTACATCTCCGCAATAGTGATGATCGCGAGTACCACTATAAGCTTGTTGGAGCATACGAGGCAAATCCAAGTGCCGGACGTATATCCAATGAATCTCCGGTGGGGAAAGCGCTGCTGGGTCAAAAAGTAGGCGACCTGGTTATAGTCTCTACGCCCGGCGGAGTGAAGGAGTATACTATTCTCTCTATCTCATAATCTCCAAGTAGTAGCAGCAATCGACCGGCCTGCGGCCCGCACAACTCGGAACCGCAGGCCGGTTTTTTTATGTCCGGCCAGTATAAATGCTATGACTGTTCGATTGTTGAAAACAATGTTACAATTGACTCGCACATTTTGTTGGAGGAGGAAAAAGACGACAATGGCAGACGAACGAGAAATGCGGCTGCAACGCCTGCACACCTTGCGGGAGCTAGGAATCAACCCTTACCCTGATCGTGTGAAGCGAACACATACAATCTCAGAGATTTTACAACACTTTGATGAATGGCAGGGACCCGAAGGCTCCTTTACCATCACTGGCCGTATTCGCCTCATGCGCGAAATGGGCAAGGTTGCCTTCATGAAGATTGAAGACGGCACAGGTAGTATCCAGGCCTACTTCCGCATCAACGACATAGGCGAGCATGCATATCATATGCTCAAGCTATTAGACCTCGGTGACTTCGTGCAGGTCAGTGGCTATCTTTTTCTTACGCGCACTGGTGAACGCACTCTTCATGTTACCGATTTTCGCATCTTATCCAAGGGGCTGCGTCCGCTGCCGGAGAAGTTTCATGGATTAGAAGATAAGGAGACACGCCAGCGGAAGCGCTATCTTGATCTCATTGCCAATGGCGATGAAGTCAAGAACATCTTTGTTATTCGCAGTCGCACCATTACAGCCATGCGCCGTTACCTCGATAACCTGGGCTTCCTGGAGGTCGAGACCCCCATCCTGCAGCCTCTGTATGGTGGTGCCACCGCGCGCCCGTTTATTACCCATCATAATACCCTCGATCGCAATTTCTATCTCCGAATTGCCGTGGAACTCTATCTCAAGCGCCTGATCGTGGGTGGATTCGAGAAAGTATATGAAATTGGGCGCGTTTTCCGTAACGAAGGTATTGACCGCACACATAACCCTGAATTTACCATGATGGAATGCTACCAGGCCTATGCTGATTATGAAGATATCATGACATTAGTCGAGGAAATGATCCACTTCATTGCCATCGAAGTGAAGGGGACGCCGCGTATCACCTACCAGGGCCGTGAAATAGATCTCACTCCTCCCTGGCCGCGTATTCCCTTGCTGGATGCCATCGCGGAATTTACGGGGATTGATGTCAATCTCTTCCCTGACAAAGAGAGCCTGGCTGCGGAGATGCGCGCTAAGGGATACGAGGCAGATCCTAAGCTTGGACGCGGCCGCTTGATCGATGCTCTCATGGGAGCCATATTCCGCAAGGATATTCCCCTGTTGCGCCAGGCCATCTTCCTGACCGACTACCCGCGTGATATATCGCCCCTGGCAAAGGATCATGGCGAGGTACCTGGTTTGGTAGAACGTTTCCAGCCATTCATTGGTGGCCTGGAATGTGGCAACGCCTTCACCGAATTGAATGACCCCATCGACCAACGTAAGCGTTTCGAGGATCAGATGCGCCAGCGCGAGCA
>CATPCK010000163.1 GCA_955652655.1 uncultured Ktedonobacteraceae bacterium
CCGCTTCTGCGCCTCCAGCCTGCAGGCGGTCAACATGGCAGCGCAAAATATTATGCTGGGATTAGGCGATGTGTTTGTCGCGGGTGGTATCGAAAACATGTCGCGCGTTCCCATGGGCGGCTTCAATCCTAGCTTCAATCCGCGCCTCGTCAAATCGCGCGAGGAAGATGCCAGCAGTGGGCCTTATCCGCCCAGCGAACTGGAATATGGATATTCTAGCTATATCCCCATGGGTATTACAGCGGAGAACCTGGCGCGTGAATACCATATCAGCCGCGAAGCCCAGGATGCCTTCGCTTTACGTAGCCACCAGCGCGCCATTGCCGCTACCGATAACGGTATATTCAAACGCGAAATTGTACCGGTACCACTGCCCAATGGCAGGATCATGGAGATCGATGAAGGGCCGCGGCGCGATACTTCGTTGGAGAGACTGGCCACCCTCGAACCCGCCTTCATCAAAGGTGGCAGCGTGACGGCAGGCAACTCCAGCCCACTCAACGACGGCGCCGCTGCCGCTGTATTAATGTCCGCGCGGCGGGCGCGCGACCTGGGCATCACGCCTCTGGCAAAGGTACATACAATGGCCGTAGCCGGCGTGCGACCCGATATCATGGGTTTTGGGCCAGTCCCTGCTATGAGAAAAGCCCTTCAGCGTGCTGGCATGCAATTGAGTGACATCGATATCATCGAGATCAATGAAGCCTTTGCCGCCCAGACCCTTGCAGTCGTCAAAGTTATGGGCATCGATGAAGAGAAACTCAACCCCCACGGCGGCGCGATCGCCCTTGGTCACCCACTCGGTTGTAGCGGCGCCCGTATTATTGCCACACTCATCAATGACCTGCAGACTGCGGACAAGACGTTCGGTATCGCTACGCTCTGCATCGGTGGTGGACAGGGCCTGGCGACTATTATCGAGAGGTTGGCCTGATCATGACATATCAGATTCGTAAAGCAGCGGTCCTGGGCGCGGGCGTGATGGGAGCAGCGATTGCCGCCCATCTCGCCAACGTTGGCATCCCCGCTCTGCTGCTCGACATCGTACCGCCGGATGCCGGCAAAGACCGCGATAAAGTGGCGCGCTCCGGCCTGGAGAAGGCCCTCAATGCCCGTCCTGCCGCCTTTTATAGCAAACGTGGGGCCGACCTGGTAACGGTGGGCAATATTGAGGATGACCTGGAGGAACTCGCTGATGTCGATTGGATCATCGAGGCGGTAGTGGAGCGCCTGGATATCAAGCATAACCTCTACGTCAAGCTAGAACAGGTGCTGACTCCCGGCACCATCATCTCCTCGAATACCTCTGGCCTTCCCGCGCATATGCTGACCGAAGGCCGCAGTGATGACTTCCGTCGCCACTTCTTAATCACGCACTTCTTCAATCCCGTGCGCTATATGCGCCTGTTAGAGATTGTTCCCGACGTCGACACCGATCCGGCATTGCTGCAGTTTATGCAGCAATTCGCAACAGAAGTGCTTGGCAAAGGCGTGGTTCTCTGTAAAGATACCCCCAACTTCATCGCCAACCGCATCGGTACCTATGGATTTATGACAACTATCCAGTATGCCTTGTCCGAGGGCTATACCGTCAGCGAGGTGGACTCTATTTTGGGGCCAAATATGGGGCGCCCCAAATCAGCGGTCTTCCGCACCGCTGACCTCTCTGGCCTGGATACGCTGGCCAATGTCGCCGACAACCTCTATAAAAATGCGGCGGATGACCCTCAGCGCGAGGCTTTTCATTTGCCGGAGGTTGTACGCGAAATGATTCGCCGCGGCTGGCTCGGCGAAAAAAGTGGCCAGGGCTTCTATAAACGCATTAAAAGTCCCGACGGTGAGTCAACTATTCTGGAACTTAACCTGGATACCCTGGAATATCAACCCCAACAGAAGGCCCGTTTCCCCTCAATTGGTGAGGCACGCAATATCAGCGACCCTGTTCAGCGTATGCTGGCCATCCTTAACGGGAATGACCGGGCGTCACAACTAGCCCGGCAGACAACAGCAGATTCGCTGATCTACTCAGCTAACCTCGCAACGGAGATTGCCGATAGCATTGTCGCCATTGATGAAGCAATGCGCTGGGGCTTCAACTTTGAACTGTGCAGTTTCGAGGTTTGGGATGCGCTCCTGCAACATCCTGAGATTATGCAAAAAGTGCTGCAAGATCGAGAGATACCGCCGCTTGTACGCCACGTCCAGGTCGATGGTCAGGGCACATTCTACATTGGTACGGTAGGAAACCGGCAGTACTTCGACTTCCATACTCTTTCATACAAACCTATTCAGACACCCCAGGGCAAAATCTCTCTTGAGGCGCTTAAATCCCAAAATGTAGGGGTGCCCCTCGCGGGTCAAAATGTAGGGGTGCCCCCCGCGGGTACCCATGGGGCCGTCATACGCGATAACGGTTCGGCTACACTGATCGACCTGGGAGATGGCATAGCCTGTGTCGAGTTCCACACCAAATTGAACTCGATCGACGAGGGTATCATCGACATGTTGCGCTATGCAGTCGAAGAGGGTCAGAAACAATTCCGGGCAGTCGTCATCGGCAACGAGGCGGCTGACTTCTCCGCGGGAGCCAACCTGTTCCTGGTGCTCATGGGCGCAAGACAGGGAGAGTGGAAGTTGCTGGAAGGGGCCATCAATGGCCTCCAACAGGCTCACCAATTGCTCAAATACAGTCCTATTCCTATCGTCGCGGCTCCTGCTGGCCGCGCCCTTGGCGGTGGTTGTGAAATCATCATGCACGCCAACCACGCTCGCGCGTATGCGGAATCCTATATCGGCCTGGTCGAGGTAGGGGTTGGCCTGGTCCCGGCTGGAGGTGGCTGTAAAGAGCTACTCTTGCGCCACGGCGCCAGCCTGGAAAGTCAACAAGCCCGTAAAACCGGCGGCCCATTCACACCCTCTCGCCGCGCCTTCGAGATCATTGCTGTCGCCACAGTCTCTACCAGCGCAGTTGAGGCACAGGAGTTGCGTTTCCTGCGAAAAAGCGATGCCATTACCACCAACCGTGACCTGTTGTTACGTGACGCCAGGGCCGATGCCATCCGCCTGGCCGAGGCTCGTGAAGCAGGTAAGTGGCAGCCCGCTCAGCCGGCAATGATGATCCTCCCAGGTCCCGGTGCGCGCCTGGTATTGGAACAGCAGGTTGAAAATCTGCTCATCACTGGCAAAGTGAGCGAACATGACGCGGTAATTGGCCGCCATCTCGCCCGTGTCCTCACAGGTGGAGAATGCTCGCCCATCTCCCCCGTCACAGAACAACACGTTCTTGACCTGGAACGCGAAGCCTTCCTCACCCTTTGTGGCATGGAAAAAACCCAGGACAGGATGCAAGCAATTCTCATGACAGGCAAACCCCTACGCAATTAACGACGTAGGAGCTCAAAACAGCTCCTCTCTATTTTAGGTGGTTTTTGCAAGTCTGTTTTTTCCCAGGGAAAAAACAGACTTGCAAAAACCACCTATTTTATACACCCCAATATCATCCGTCTATCACAGTAGAAAACCGAACACTTTGTTAACACATATGTATGTACATTCATAAAACATGTAAATATTGCGTAAAAAAAGCTAAATCGCGGAAAATTGCCCTTTAAACACTAGACAAAATGCTGTATCTTCATGCATACTATGTATATGATTGTATTCCTTGTATCTAACAAGTATCGCACATTGTAAACACAACACATATTTTTCTGTTGCCATCAATCGCATCAATTGTAATTTTCGGTCCTCATACATCAATCACTACAGTAAAGAGAGGGGAATCATGCTAGGAGCTCAGGAACAACGCAGTGAAGTAGCCAGGCTCTTATCGCAAATTAGTGAGGAATACGAAGCCGCACAACGGGGTCTCACCGGCCTGGCAAGCGGCACCTCACAACACGAGTTTATCACAGCGCGCATGGAAAATATGGGGCAACTTCACGGTGAATTGCAATCACTGGTAGGCGATATTGCGATAGCTATGATTGCCGATCAACTGAACAACACACATTAATATCGTGATGCTTATTATGAAGAAAGGCCGTCCCAGTGATACTGTGTGGACGGCCTTTCTTCATGTACATACGGGCCCTCGTTTGCTTTCCCGTAGGGGCGGGAACACGCCGCTTCTTTCTCCGCGTCTCCTCAGGCTTGCACTGCCGCCTGCAAATCAAAAAAGCGAATAGTAGCGGGAGGACGTCTATTCCAAACGCCAGAAACAATAAACTCGGTCTCCTCGCTGACAAACGACTCCTGGTCCAGCGCGTTCTCGCTCTCATGCAGAAAACAATGTAACCAGCTTGTAATATCCTCGCTTTCCAGCAGCGGTGCCCCCTCACACACAAACCACTCAGCTATGCCTTGCAAGTAACAACGAAACTCTTTCGACAGCGGGTACGTACGTACAATGCGATAACTCCTCTCCTGTACATCCTCGTAACCAGCTGCGCACAGGTAACCTGCCAGCTTTGAACCAACCCAGCTATCCTCAAAAGCGAAGCCCTCATCGACACGCAAGTGTTCCCAATTTTCGCGAGCCTGGAACACTCGAGCCTGCAGACCACCGTCGATATTGTAGAAACGCATTGTACCAAAGTCTATGTCCTTGATCACCAGGCGTCCACCATTGGTCAAATACGGCCCCATGGCAGCAAAGGTATCAACCGGCTCCGGGAGATACTGGCTCACATTCGCGCTAAATATCACATCAGCGGATCCCAGTGCTACCGGTAAATCCTCCAACGCTGCAGACTTATACTGCACTTGTCGACGATACCATTGACCGTAGCTGCGCCGTTGTGCTGTAACAAGTGCCTCAGCTGAAATATCTACGCCGACGATTTGCCCATGTGGTCCAATTGCCTCAGCTAGTAGTGGCGTCCATAACCCCGGTCCACAGCCCGCGTCAATGACAAAACTACCAGCCCTGAGCTGGAGATCACGTATCATCTGCCTTCGTTCAGCAGCTTTACTATTGTGGTGCGTTTCTAACCATTCGATTGCATTGAGTGGCAGACCACACTCATTCGCGTGTACATAATTATTGGTAGCCATAACACTTCCCCTGTCATTAGTATGAAGGAAGTATAACATCTAAAAATATCAAAAAGCAATGAATGTTAAACATTGTAGTACTTTTTTATTTACATTGTAAAAAATAGCAACAAACACCTGGTTGGCGCTCAGCTATTTTCATCCGGAAGGAGACCTGGTCACATGGACAATGATTATATTACCTATTAACAATGCGCTCGTTTTGTGGTATACTTGTTGTAAGTTGCTCGCTTATGATCAAAAATCAACACCTTGGAAAATAGTGTATTTTTCGTGCCAGAGGAAGGAAACGTAGTCATGCGCCCACTGGAAAACTCCACCAAACAACCAGGGAGGCGAGGACGTCCCAAGAAGCAGCAAATTGCCCATGAGCCTGTTCAAGAGGAGCCCGCGCAGCCAGTTAAACCTGAAAAAGCAGCTCAAGCGCATAATGCCCTTTCGGACGAACATTTAGCCTATACACTGGAAGAAGAAGATGTTTCACAGTTCAGTAACTTCCTGCGTCACGTTTTAAAACACGATCATATGGAGATTGCCCGCATAGCCAGTGAATTGCATGTTGCCGAAAATACTATTTATCGTTGGATGAATGGAAGATCAGAACCCCGACCGGCAAATCTAAAAAAACTTCTTGAGGTCCTGCCGGAGCACGTCATCAACCTCACCTATGTAATAAACCACACATTTCCTGGCGTATTAGAATCACTCTCCACTGGCCTGCGCGAAGTACAAAAAGATATCTATCGTCGCGTCATGGAATTAGTTACAACTATCATGGATGATGACACGCGGCAGTGGCAAATTACGCAGACGATTTTTGAATATGCGCTCCAGCACTTTGATTCTGAACGCTGCGGATTAGCCATTACCTACGCGAAATTAATGCCTGCTCGTGAAGACGGTATTCATTCACTTGTTGAGACAACTATGCGTGGCAATGATCCCTGGCCTTACGCGCTTGAAAATCACACCTACCTCGGCAGTACGACGCTGGCTGGCACGGCAGCGATCCTTGACCGTTTTCAAACATGGGACAACTTCAGTGAGAGTGAACGTTTCCAGGTTGAGATCGACGAATTTGAACGTAGCGCTTGTGCATTCCCTGTCACCCGCGGTGGTCGAATTGCAGGCGTCTTGATTATCTCCAGCACAGAGCCAGGGTTTTTCAATAACCCGATTGCCAGCCAGGCAGTGATTGAATATGCCAAGTTACTGTCGCTCGCCTTCCCCGAGAAAGATTTCTACCCATTTTCGCTCTTGAAGCTGCGGCCAATGCCCGGCTTAAAGTGGCAGCGTGCGGAAATTAGCCAGTCATATGTCAAGCATATCATGACATATGCGCGCAAGATGGGCATCTCGCGTCAAGAGGCGGAAGCCTATGTCCGCAGAGATATGGAAGCTGAGTTTGAGGAGATCGGGCAAATTCAATTGCAGCAGCGGCTCTCTATCGAAGGCAATATCAAGCAGAAGTAATCTCTACACACACCTACTATCTCTGCGCCCATCCCCTATTTCCCTTGCGTTTCCGCCACTAAAACGCTATACTCTTTTTGACAACAAGACAAAATGTCTCGCATGAAGGAGGTTCAAACGTATGCAGCCCTCCGACCAGCAACCAGTCGAAGAGACGCAAAAGCAGGACGCCGCAGAGGAACAGCTAGCACATCAACCATTCTATGAATTCCCACCCGATGGAGCCCTGGCCAATGTGACTCCTCAGCCCTCACCCATTACGAAGGTTCTACCGACGGAAGAACTGGAAAATAAAGCAATCGACGAAGCAGCTATTCAGCAGGGCCACATCTATCCGCCGCCACCTTCTTACTACCAGAGCATGTCCATGCCACCAGTATACCCCCCCGCTTCACCGGCTGCGCCAAATATGTATGCGCCACCAACACAAAGTTACATGCCGCAAGGAAACGCACAAACCTACCAGGCTTATCCACCTCCCGAAACATACCCTCCTATGCCGCAGCCACCAGCAAAAAAATCGTACAGGTGGGTCTGGATACTGGTCGCAGTGATCAGTGTTTTTGTACTTGCAGGATGTGGACTATGCGCCTGGGCATCTTACAGTTTTTTTAATTCGACCTATCAGCAAGTATCGGGATCCCTAAATGTTGTGAACGATTTCTATACCAGTCTACAGTCAAAAAACTATACAGCCGCGTACAGTGACCTGGCTCCCCAGGGGCAGATAAGCGGCCTTACTCAGGAAGCGTTCACAACACAGGCGCAGCAACTTGACGAAAAAGAAGGGCCTGTCGCTTCTTTTATACTGAGCCAACCATCATTTAGGACAGATCCGAATACAGGCCCAGACCTGTCCCATTTTACAATGACAGTAGCTGTTAAACGCACCCACAGTAGCTATAATGTGCTACTCAGCCTGGCTAAGATACATGGAACCTGGAAAATCACAGAATACGACAGATTATAGCTTACTGGTAGCTTAATTGATGGCAACGTTGTTCTGCACGCTAGCCATAGGAATCTCGCGACCTACACATGACCGCAAGTCTTCGCGGTAGAACCGCCACGTGCTCCCTACTTTATGACCTGTGAGTTGACCAGACCACATCAGGCGGTAAAGAGTCGAGCGGCTCACTCGTAAATAGCTCATCGCCTCTTTGAACGTTAAAAGGACATCATCCTGTATCATCTGTAATACCATTTGTTCTCTCCTCAAGGTGATGGGTGTGATAAGTCAACAATGTTCGACGAAAACGTATCCAACGATACACATAATTGTCTCATTGCATGTTATAGTAACCAATGATGATACACTTTCGCATTGAGGATTAGTTGTGATCTGGTTAAGTTTAGCCCGCGATCGGTTTGCAATTCATCACCGGTGGTCTGATCAACTTCATTACCACTCATTGCTCAACAGGGCATTCAATGCAGCAACATCGCATGAAACCGGAAAAATAGTTAAGCCGGTTACCACTCTCAGTGAGCGCAACGCTTTGCTATTAGTAGGATCAGCCATGGCAACTGTGAGACAATGATGATCACGCCCCACGGGAACACAGCTTAATTCTAAGGCGACTTGATAAGGAATAAGCTGCTTCAAGCGCGCGGGAAGTTTAACTGGCAGTTGCATATACGGGATATTGCCTTGCCCCTGCACGGTCTTCGGCATCTGGTGCTGATCGTCATGTTGAGCGGAGGCAAGGGGCGTTTCTACTACCTCCCCCGTCGTAGACATTACCTCCCACATCTGCACCGAAATTGCGGGTCGCAAGGAAAATCGATGCGCCGTTATACTTACATGGTAAAGCAGGTGCTCCAGGGATGGGCCAGATTCAGGATAAGAGCCTACACCCAGCACGATATCCGTTTCGCGCTGTAACGGAGGAATCACGGTCTCCGCATGCAACAGGTCAACATTGCGCGAAACGCGCTCTAATATGCCAGCGACACCCTGCAGATCAACCCCGGGAAAGATGATAGCTGCACCTGTACCTTCATGGATCAAGAGCTCATCATCGTCTCTAATAGCACGACGCACATTTACCAGAACCTGCTCTAAGAAACTTGCGGAAGCATGGTAGCGCTGGCGATTGTGCAGTAGAGCCGGCTGCGGGTGAATATGGACGTGCTCTAACTGCGAAACATGGAGGAGTAATAGGCTTAAGGGAGTCGAGCGCGGGAAGCAACCTTCCAATTTCGTCCGAATAAGGGCATTCATTTCCTGCGAAGCAGGTGTCACATTGTGATAATCAATCGTTTCTTCTTCTTGATCCTGTGAGGGCACCGCCTGAATTGAAGAAAGCGGCAAACAACGACAGCGTTCAGCTGCTGGAGAGCTCGCCTGTATCAATGATTGCTCAGCATCATCTTTTCTTTTGTAATTCATTGCCCATCCCAAATAATGATAGTCGGATGTGATTATACGACAGCGCGCATAGAGAAAAGATGAATAGTTCGTTGCGGTACGGTTAAGAAGAGATAATTTCGGTTAAGATGATGTTAAAGATGCATCATCTTACTTTTTGTCGCACTTGTCGCACATGTCGTAGGTGCGCTTTATACCCGTAGGGGCGGGGGTTGGGACGATGCGGGGTGGGGACGCTTGCGTCGCCCTCGTCCTGTGAGTGTCTTCCCCTCCTCCAAGGGCGACGCAAGCGTCCCCACTCCACTCCACACCTCTCCCGCCCCTACAGGTTTGAGGATGCCTTCTCCTGAGAGCCCCTTCTCAGCAAAAACTCGCGATGTTTCATGTTTTTCTAATTACTGTTCAACCGTAACCGGAGCTGTGAACGTATAACCAACCCCTGGAACCGTCAAAATATATTGTGGAGTATTGGGATCAGGCTCGACTTTCTGGCGCAAATGACGAATATGCGTCTTCACCAGCCCGGAATCCCCAGCTTCGTCATAGCCCCACACACGCTCGATAATCATATCAGTCGTCAGTACCTGTCCTGTATGCGTGATCAGCAAGTGAAGCAGGCGGCTCTCCGTAGGAGTGAGTCTCACCTTTACGCCATCTCTCGTCACTTCGTGGCGCATCGCATCCAGCGTAACAGACCCAACGGTCACAGAAGAGGAATTCGATGCTCCCCGCGAAATAGTTGACCGGCGCATCACAGCCTTGATACGAGCGAGCAGCTGCCTTGGGCTAAACGGCTTGCGCAGATAATCGTCAGCACCCATCTCTAACCCACGTATCTCATCATCCTCACGATCATGTGCGGTAAGAATCAGCACCATCGAATTGGTTTCGCTCCGCATCTGGCGACATACCTCGAAACCATCAAGTTTTGGCATCTGCACATCCAAAATAACAAGGTCCGGTAGGGTTTCTCGCCAACGCTTGATTGCCTGCTCTCCATCAAACGCGCGCACTACATCGTATCCATGCCCTTTTAACCAGTAGCTCAGCATATCTACCATATCGCGGTCATCATCCGCCACCATGATTTTCACGTGAAATCCTCCTGTAGACCTGCATTACAATATCAGTTTATACTTGGTCAAGTGTCACAATTTGCCAATAGTACTTTTCAATGCTAGTAACGCGATGAACGCCAGCCAGTAACACCATGGTACAATTTGGGCTATGAATAGACATAATAGGTAAACCATCAAAGGAAAGAAAAAAAGTATGACACGAGAAGAATTGTTAGCCGCCGCTCGCGAGGCAGCCCTGCGAGCTCATTGCCCCTACTCGCACTTCAGAGTTGGAGCCGCTCTTCTAGCCAGTGGCAAACTCTATACTGGTGTGAATATCGAGATCTCGAGTTACGGCCTGACGCTCTGCGCGGAACGTTCAGCCCTGGCGGCAGCGCTATCCGCTGGCGCGGGTCCTATCACCCATGTCGCGGTCGCCTGCATAGATACACCTCCCACTGCCCCGCTCTACCAGCGCACACCCTGCGGCGCTTGCCGTCAATGGCTGGCCGATCTTGCACCCAACGCGACCATCTATATCGACGGCGCCGCCCGGGACTTCTCGGTCCCAGACCTCCTGCCATACGCCTTCGAACTTTAAAACGCCTTTGACAGTGGCACTCTGCTTGAGCTAGCTCAAGCAGAGTGCCACTGTCAAAGAAAGCTCTTGACAAATCGCATACTTCTTGTGTACGCTATAAGTCCAGGAACAGTAGTTACGGTATCAAGTTGTTCTCTAATGCATCCCGTGCTGCAAAGCTTTCACTATCGAGGAGCTTGTATGCGACCACGCGCAAGTGCGCATAACCAGAAACTACTGAGAGAATACCCTCCTCTCTCAGTAATGGCGTCTCGTTTCTTGATGCAATGCAATCCTCCCACCTTTCCTAAAAAACTCTTCCATTGTTTCCCTTTCAGCCAATCTTCAGATCAACGTACATTTGAACTGATGGTGTCCTTAAACGCTTCATTGTAGTAGGTCCACGTAAGTCCAGTAGTTTCGGTATCTTCGTTTGACCCATAGAGTGAGGCTATCCCAGGTTCTGAGGATGGTGAAGGAGTCAGGAATGTCAGAGCGTTACACTATCGGCATCGAGGAAGAATTTCAAATAGTAGACCGCAACACGGGCCAGCTCAGCCCACAAATTATCCCTCTTTTGCAAAAAGGCGCTCCCTTCTTCGGCGATCAGATTAAACCGGAGATGTTGCAGCCAACAGTAGAACTTATTTCTAAAGTCTACCCCAACATCATTGTCGCCCGCTCAGAAACACAAAGATTAAGAGCAAAGCTGGCGAGCCTGCTAGCTGAGGACGGTTTAGCGCTGATCAGCGCAGGCACCAATCCTGGCGCCCACTGGACCGATCAGCTCGTAACGCCTAACCCACGTTACAATGAATTGCTAGAAGAATTTCAGGACGTGGGGCGCTCCATCTTGATCTTTGGCCTGCATATCCATATCGCCGTGGAGAATAACGAAATCGCCGTTATCTTGATGAATCAGTTGCGCACCTGGTTACCGCATCTCCTGGCCCTGTCTTCAAACTCTCCCTTCTGGTCAGGGCGCTTGACGGGCCTCAAATCCTATCGTACCGTCGTCTGGAAGCGCCTCCCCCGCAGTGGCCTACCAGATACCTTCCAATCCTGGAGCGAGTTCGATCACTATGTGCACACGCTCATTGATACCGGCTGTATCGATAATGGCAAAAAAATCTGGTGGGATATCCGACCCCATCCTTTTTTTGGCACAGTCGAATTTCGCATTTTCGATATGCCCTCCACCCTCAACGATGTGATTGGCATTGCAGCTCTCTGTCAATCGCTCGTCGCGAAGCTGTCCTGGCTGCACAAACACGGTATAGAGGTTCCTGTTGTGCCGCGCAATCTCCTCGAAGAGAACAAGTGGCGCGCCATGCGCTATGGACTTGACGCCCGCGTTGTCGACTTTGGGCAGAGACGGTCTCTCAGTATACGCGATTCCATCCACGAGCTATTGGATATGGTGGACGATGTCGCCGGTGACCTTGGCGCCCGCTCCGACCTCACCTATATGCGCAACCTGGTGGATGATCCCCGTGGTACCGGCGCGGATCGCCAGATTGACCTCTATAAAAAAACCGGCAGCATCTACGCCGTCCACCAGTTTTTGCTCCAAAAGACCATGGAGGGCGTCCCTCTCGATTCAGCCGAACAAACCCTGATACGCTAACCAGGAACACACAAAATGGAGACGGCCCGCTGCAGGGCGGGCCGTCTCCATTTTGTGTGTTCCTGATTTATCCCACAAAGGCTACCAGGCGGCAAAATGCCGCCTCGCCCCCATTGAACTTCCAGGGGAAACAGCCAACCCATATACGCTGGTCCAGCACCTCGTCAATCATGCCGCCAGCATTCTCAACATGGAAGACACCGTGGGGAAACATATCATAGTGCATAAGCTGCAGGTCATCGTCAGGCCAGATTTCCTCGAGCGACTGGCCCAGCTTCTGCGCGCATTTGGCCGCCAGGTCGGGACGCACTTTGCGAATAACCGTGTTCATTGGATGATCCATTGAACCGGCATCGATCGCGAACCAGGAAATCTTGCGCTCCAACACCCAGTTGACAAACTCGCGCTTCGGCCCGGGATGTTTGATGAAATAACGTGTCTCGTCCGGCTCTGACTCACCATACCAGTTGCTGGGGTAATACTTGTGGTAGCCTGTATGTACCACCACGATATCGCCCGGCTGTATGCGCAAACCCGTTTTACGCTCCCATTCCTCGAAATGGGCAGAGGTATAGACCTCGTAATCGCCAATACCCAGCCCCTCGAGGTCCACCACGACTCCAGGCCCAACCAGCTTGTCCAGGGGGATACTGCCGATATCCTGCCCGTTGGTAATAAAGTGGAGAGGCGCGTCAAGATGAGTACCCACGTGCAGCGTAGAAGCGATGTGCTGTCCACCCACTTTGTCAAAGGCCACGCGCTTGATCCACTTGATCGTAGGGCCTTCGTAGGTAGCGAAACCGGGCGTATGCATGTCCCAGTTCTGCGATAGATCGATTACCCGCATCTTACTCAGGTCGATTGGTTGCATAAATGTTCTCTCCTTACTTACCGCCGTTTCGTACCGCGTCAAAAATGATCTGATCAATCAATTGTTCGACGGGCGCACGGTCATCAGTAAAATAGATGTTGCTTGTCTTCTCCTCGCGGATATTTCCATAAGCAATGCTAGCAGCAGCGATACTTTTTAGCGCTGGATTGGTCAGCATGACAGTGTTGGTATAAAAGTTGCTGAGCGACGTCTGCGCGTTGGTGCCAATCACCACGCTATTCTCAAAGCGCTGCGTGTCTATTATGTAAACATTGGCAAAGGCCGAGCGCATAGTTTGCGCCAGCGCTTCTACAAGACGAAAATCACAGCAGGTACGTCCGGCATTGACCACTGCCACTCCTGTCGGTGTCAGGTGCGAGCGAACCTCGTGAAAGAACTCGGTCGTAGTCAGCTGAAAGGGCACATAGGGCTGTTGATAGGCATCGATGCCGATCACATCGTACTGTTGTTTTGTAGTCTGCAAAAAGTAGCGCCCATCCTCCACGATGACGTGCAGGTTGGGTTCGTTCATATGAAAATAGCGCTGCGCCAGGTCAACAATCGTGCCATCGATCTCAACACCGTCGATTGCAATAGGCCCATAGACCGCACTGAATTCACGCGGGATGGTACCCGCTCCCAGCCCGATAATCCCCACCTTACGCACCTGGTTTGCTCTAAAGGGTGCATTATTGAAAAAAGGGGCGATCAGAAAGTAGTCCCATGGACCCCGTGTCAGCACCTGCTTCGGGTTGTAGATAGAGTGCACCCCCAACCCCTCGTTCAACACCAGCTGCGTCTCATCCCCCACACGTACCACCTGGATATAGTTATATGGTGACTCGCGTTCAGTCACCAGCACTCCCCCGCTACCTGTGCCACTCGGAGGCTTGATAGCCCCCTGTGGACCAATCAGTGCCAGCCCCATCGGGATCAAAAGCAGGATGGAAAGCAGGCTTTTATCTGGACGCCGCTGCGAGAGCCATGGTCCTCCCAACCGGGGGCGCAACGCTACCAGCCCGATGATCGAGACTATCAAGAGTGAGATCGCGAACACAATAAAAGTACGGTAGGTACCAATCGTAGGAATAAGCCAGAGCACAGGCAAAAAGGTACCAAGAATACTGCCAGCGGTGGAGATGGCATAGAGCTGGCCAGCCGTGCGCCCAGAACGAATCACCTGCTCAACGCTCAAACGTATCGCGAAGGGAGAGACACACCCCAACAAAATCATCGGCGCTGCAAAGAGCAGGATCACCGAAACTAATGATCCATAAAAAACACTGACCGAGTACGTTGCAAATGACGTTAACGACCACAACAGAATAGGGCGCGAAATGAAGGGAATCAGTCCAATCAGGATAGACGCGCATATAGTCAACAGATAGAGCACAGCGGGGCGCGGATAGCGATCAGCCAGGCGTCCACCAATATAATAGCCAATCGTCAGGTAGAGCAGGATCAGGCCAATCAGATTGGCCCAGACAAACAGGGAAGTGCCGAAATACGGCGCAAGCAAACGCGAGGCTGAGAGTTCCACCGCGAGCGAACAGGCACCAGCGACAAACACCAGCAGAATAAGTAACCAGCCCTGCAAATTACCCCTTGAAGGAGAGGCTGTAACGCCATCCTCCTTTGGCACTTTTTTCGGGCTAGAGGTCTTAGTGGACATAGTGAAACTCTCTTTCATGAACAATTCAAGCAGCCGCGAAATGTAGGGGCGACCCTTGCGGTCGCCCTCTGACTGAAACCTACCCCTATTGTCTCATATTCGGGGACATGAGTCGAGAGAGAACCTGTTCTTCCACCTCGCGTGCTGCCTGGCGCAAACTGGCGAATGCGTCCAGTTCCATACTGTCTTCCAGCATCGTGAGAAATTGTTCGATGTAGCTAACAGTCGAGTATTGCAGGGACTGGCGCAATTGTAATGTATAAAAGAGCACTGCCAGCGCCTCCGGGTAATAGCCCTGCTCATAAAACAACACACCCACATTGGTCAGGATCATACCTTCATTGTAGCGTTCATCCAATGTTCGCGCGAAGCGCAGAGCCTCCTGGTAATAAACGAACGACTGCTGGTAGTCCTTTACAGTATGATGAAGCATGCCGAGATTATGCAACAGGACGCTTTCCAGCAGCGGGTCATGCAGCTGCCCATTCAACACACACGCCTGCTCGAATTTCGCTCGCGCCTGTGCCCATTCAAATTTGGCGCGGAACAGTTCACCCTGATTCGTCAGTGTAATAGCCTCGCCGCGCTTATCACGTTCTCCATTTTGAAGACCCCGCGGCTTTGGCCCTGGGGATGAAAAAATGGGCACCCGTAGGTGCGAGTGACTCAACGATTGACTATTCAACGAAAGTCTAGACCTCTGTGCTAGACTCAAGACAGTTCTTAAGCACACTGACAACCGAAGAGTGTTTGGGCGTTCCGCGGTAAATCGTTCCCGCGGGTAAAAGCACTAACGTACCCATGTTCAATGTGCCAGCCGATACACTGAGTCTAGAGCCTACAAGCCGCTCGGTGTGGTTGCAACGAACGTCGGGCTCGGACGGAGCCTTCAGGAGCAATCCTGAGAAGCCCTCGGCGAAAGCCTACGGGAGTCGTCAC